>JAPSFT010000003.1 GCA_035063765.1 Deltaproteobacteria bacterium | reverse complement strand
TGCTCCCGCAGGTCGTCTACCGCTTCAACGAGAGCTTCTCGGCCACGGTCGGCGCCAACTTCTTCTTCGGCCGCGAGCAGTTCGTGAACTCGCCGATCTCCGAGCTGCGCGCCGGCCAGAACCGCACCGGTGACCACGCCTACGAAGAGGCCGCCGAGAACGGCCTCGCCGTGCTCCGCGACCGCGACGAGATCTACCTGACCCTCCGCTACACCTTCTGAACCGGAGACCGGGTCGCCAGGCCCCCTTCAGCTCCTGCACCGGGCGGTCGATAGGCGCGCCCGTGCCGCGCCAGGCCCACCGCCTCTCGATCTTCTCGTGGTCGCTCGACCGGGCGGCCTTCGTCGCCTACCTGCTGGGCGCCGTGGTGCCGCTCCTGGCGCTGGCGCTCGTCCTCGAGCGCTGGGTGCTCCCGGCGCTGCCCGACGGAGCGCCGCGCTTCGGTCTGATCGGGCTCGCGCTCTCGATCGCGATGCTCTCGGCGGGCTCGTTCCTGGCGCTGCGGCGGGTCACCTGGCGCACCGTCGCCACGATGCGCCGCGACAACGAGCGACTGGCGGCGCTGCTCGACGCGGCCGGCCGGCTGGCCGAGGCGCCGGACCCGGCCGCGGCAGGCGCCGCCGCGGTGGCCGCCGCGCTGCGCATGGCCGAGGCGCGCGCCGCCGGCCTGCTCGCGCCCGCCGAAGGCGAGCCGCCCAAGCTGCTCGCAGCCGCGGGCGAGGCCGGCTGCTTCGATCGGCTCGGCGCACCGCTGGCTGCGCTCGTGACCCAGGCGCTTCGCGACCAGCGACCGGCCCTGCTCGGCGGGCGTGGCGGTCACACCACGGCCGCCGCGGTCCCGATGCCCGGCGCCGGCGTGCTGGCGGTGGTGGCCGCTGATCGACACCCCTTGCTGTCGGCCGACGCAGGGGCGCTCGAGACGCTCGGCACCCTGGCGTCGGTGGCGGGGCGGCGCGCCCAGCTCGCCCAGGCCCAGCGCAACTTCTTCGTGCACGTGACCGACCTGCTGGTGGCGGCGCTCGACGCCCACCTCGACGTCCAATCGGGCCACTCGCGGCGCGTCGCCGAGCTGGCGAACCGGCTCGGCCGCTCGCTCGCGCTCGACGAGGAGAGCCGCCAGCGGCTCCACTTCGCGGCGCTCCTGCACGACGTCGGCATGCTGCGCATCCCGCCGGCGCGGCTCGGCGACCCCAAGGCCTACCGCCAGCACCCGGCGCTCGGCCACCGCATGCTGGCGCCCATCCAGCTCTGGAGCGAGATCGCGCCGCTCGTCCTGCACCACCACGAGTGGTTCGACGGCCAGGGCTATCCCGACGGACTCGCCGGCGAGGCGAGTCCGCTCGAGGCCCGGATCATCGGCCTGTGCGAGGCCTTCGACAGCATGACCAGCGCCTCGAGCTACAAGCCCGCCCTCGAGCGCGCCGAGGCGGTACGCCGGATCGAGGCCGGCAGCGGCACCCAGTTCGACCCGCGCGTGGTTGCGGCCTTCCAGGCGCTCCTCACCAGCGGCGAGCTCTGACCGCGCCACTCGGGAGCTGGGACGCCGCTCGCGGAGCAGGCGAATCGCTCAGTCCGAGGGCTCCGCGCGCAGGAGGCGCGCGAGCCGGGCCGGGTCCCGGCGCAGGCGCACGTGCCGCCCTCCCGTCACGAAGACGAGGCCGGGCTTGGCGCCGCGCGGCTTGCGGACGTTCTTGACCGGCGCCACCAGCACGTCGGCGCTCGGCGCGTGGCGGGCCTTCGAGAAGTGGACGGCGAGCTCGCAGGCGTCGAGCACCGACGCGGAGGGCGGATCGGGGCGGCCCTCCGTGCGCAGCACGACGTGGCTGCCCGGGGAGGCGTCGAGGTGGAAGAAGAGGTCGTTGCCGCGCGCGAGGCGGGTCGAGAGCAGGTCGTTGCTCTCGTCGTTGCGCCCGACCCAGATCTCGAGGCCGTCGGCGCTCGTGTAGACGCGCGGGGTCTGGCGCGCCGACAGCTCGTGCTTGCCGAGCCGCCAGACCCGCTTCGCCGGCCCCTCGGCGGCCGGCGCCGGCGCGCTGCCGGCCCGCTCCGGCGCGGGCGCGAAGCGCGCCAGCAGCCGCGCCACCTCCGGCCGCTCGGCGAACGGACGCAGCCGCTCACCGTCCGCACCCGCGGCGGTCGCCTCGTCGAGCTCCCGCTGCAGCGCCGCGAGCGACTCCGCGCGTGCCTCCACCTCGCCGAGCTCGCGCAGGGCACGCAGGGCGCGCTTCTCGGCCTTGCGCGCGCGCCGGAAGCGCTCGTCGAGCTGGACGCGCGGCGCCACCGCCGGGTCGAGCGCGATCACCACCTCCTCCCCGCTCGCGAAGTCGCGCGCACGCGCCTCGCGCGCGCCCGGCCGCAGGGCCCCGACGACGCCCTTCAGGAGCTCGCCCTCCCGGCGCAGCCGCCGTGCCTCCTCGCCGCCCCCCGCATCGGCCTCGAGCTGCGCGCGCTTCTTCTCGAGCGACTGCAACGCACGCCGCAGCGCGCGCTCGAGCCGCGCGCGCAGGGCGCCCTCTGCTCCGCACGCCTCGCGCTCCGACGCCGCCGCCTCGAATGCGGCGAAGAACCCCTCGTCCGGAACGGAGGCGAAGCGGTCCTCACCCGCCGGCGGCGGGGCACTCGGGGGGCTGCACCAGGGTTCGCCGAGCGCCAGGTCGCGCCGCGTCGCGGCGAGCGGGCGCAGGGCGCCGACCACCCGCTCCTGCGCGTCGAGCAGGTAGGCGTTGCTCCGGGGCCCGAGCAGCGCGAGCAGGAGCGCGTGCTCGCCCGCCTCGCCCGCGAAGCGCAGGAGCGCCTGGCGGTCCTCACCGAGCAGCTCCGCCCCCGTGAGCCGCGCTGCGCCGAGCCGGGCGCGCAGGAGCTGCGCAAAGACCGGTGGCGACGGCGGTGCCGCGGGCCGCTCCGCGAGGCACGAGAGACGCGCCGTCGCGGGCTCGGCGCAGAGCAGCAGGTTCGCGTCCGCGCTCCCCTTCGCGTGCAGCCCGAGCACCACGCGCCGCTCGTCGGGCACGACGACGCGCTCCACGCGCGCGCCCGAAAGCGTGCGCTCGACGAGAGCGACCGCACGCCGCAGCTCGGCCAGGCTCATCACCGCTGGCACCGCGGGCAGTAGTGGCTGCTGCGCGCGCCGATCACGCGGCGCCGGATCGGCGCCGCGCAGGCCGGGCAGGGCGCGCCCGCACGGTCGTAGACGCGCCGTTCGTCCTGGTAGGCACCGTCGCGGCCGTCGGGCCCGACGTAGTCGCGGATCGAGGAGCCGCCGGTCTCGATCGCGCGCGCGAGCACGCGGCGCAGCGCGGCGGCGATCCGCTCCCACTCGGCGCGGGTCACGCGCCCCGCCGCTCGCGCCGGGCGCACCCGCGCGTCGAAGAGGGCCTCGTCGGCGTAGATGTTGCCGACCCCGGCGAGCACCGCCTGGTCGAGCAGGAAGCTCTTCAGCGCGACGCGCCGCCCCCGGCTCGCCGCGAAGAGCGCCGCTCCGTCCGCAGCGAGCGCATCGGGCCCGAGCCGCTCGAGCCGCTCGTCGCTGGCCCCGGGCGCCAGCCACAGCACCTTCCCGAACTTGCGCGCGTCGCGCATCCAGATCTCGGGGCCGGCGTCGACGAAGCGCAGGCGCAGGTGGGTGTGCTCGTCGGGCGTGAAGCCCCGCCCGGCGCACCGGGCCGCCCGCATCGAGGCGCGCAGGAGCCGCGGGCTCGAGACCGCGCTCGAGAAGAGCTGGCCGGTCATGCCGAGGTGCAGGACCAGCCGGCTGCCGTCGTCGAGGCGCGCCACCAGGTACTTGCCGCGCCGTTCGAGCGCGCCGGCGCGGCGCCCGGCGAGCGCGCGGCGCAGCCGCGCCGGCGGGGTCAGGAAGAAATAGCTGGGCCCCGTCGTGGCGACCGCGGCGATCGCGCGACCCAGCAGCAGCGGGGCGATCCGCTGGCGTGTCACCTCGACCTCGGGCAGCTCGGGCATCGCGGGCGAAGTTAGCGGCGCACGCTCAGGCCGACGAAGGGGTGCTCGCCGGGGGGAGCCGATCGGAGACGGCGGCCGTCGCTGCGAGCAGCGCCGGGACGGTCGCGAGGGATCCCAGCAGGCGGTCGGCTCAGCGCCAGGGCTCGACCAGGATCTTCGCGTGCGCCTCGGGGTTGCCGAGCGTCGTGAAGGCCTCGGCCACACCCTCGACGCCCGTGCGGCCGGTGATCATCGGCTCCACCTGGATCTGGCCTTCGGACAGCGCCCGCAGGGTGCGCGCGAACTCCTCGGGCGTGTAGCCGAGCACGAACTGGATGTTCAGCTCCTTGTTGATGCCGAGCATCGGGCGGAAGGTGTCCCGCTCCATGCACACGCCGGCCACGACGATCCGGGACTGCGGCGGCGCGTCGCGCATGATCGAGTCGATCAGGCCGGGCACGCCGACGCATTCGAAGAGGACGGCCGTCTTCGCGCCGGCCGCCTCGCGCCAGGCCTCGACGGCCGGCCGCTCCGCGGGATCCACCACGTGGCTGGCGCCGAAGTGCGCCGCCAGCGCCCGCCGGCGCGGCGAGAAGTCGGCCGCCACGATCGTCTCGATGCCCTGGAGGCGCAGCCCGGCGATTACCGCGAGTCCGACCGGGCCGCAGCCGACCACCAGGGGCACGTCGCGAGCGCTGACGTTGGCCTTCGCCACCGCGTGCACGCCGACTGCCATCGGCTCGGTGGTGGCGGCGTGCTCCGTCGCGAGGCCGTTCGGTACCTCGAGGAGCAGCGCCTCCGAGAGCACCATGCGCTCGCCGTAGCCGCCCGGCACCTCGTCCGAGTAGCCCACCGCCTGGAGCCGCGCGCCGTGGAACACGAGCGGCATCGACACCACGCGGGTCCCGGCGGGCAGGCGCTGGGTCGTGTTGGGACCGAAGTCGAGGATCTCGGCGCAGAACTCGTGGCCCATGACGACGTCCCCGAGCAGGTTCGGGACGAAGGGCGCACCGCTCTCGCGCGCCGAGGCCATCATCTGGTCGGCGTGCTGGAGGGCGTGCAGATCCGAGCCGCAGATTCCGCAGGCCAGCGTCTTGACCAGCACCTCGCCCGGGCCGGGCACGGGATCGGGCACGGTCTCGGCAACGATCCGCTTCTCGCGCATCACGGCGGCTCGCATGGGCTCCTCCTCGGGCCGCCCAGGCTAGCCGGCCGGCCGCCGCGGGTCCGCGGCCCGGGACCGGCGCCCGGGTCCTACCAGCCGAGCGCCGGCGGGTCGGCGAGACAGGCGAGCAGCTCGGGAGTCGGCTCCCAGGCGCAGGTGTCACCCGGCCCGTAGCGCCCGCAGCGCGCCTCCCGGTAGCAGGCGTACTCCGGCCGCCACTCGCAGGTCGTCGCGTACGGGCGCTCGGCGCAGATCTGTCCCGAACACCCGCTCACGACGCAACCCGAGTCGAGCACCTCGAATTCGTTGCTCGTGATCGACCCGACCGCACGGCAAGCCGCTTCGGAGAGCGGCGCATGGCGGCTGCATCCGATCCCGACCGGGTAGCGCAGGCGCCAGCGGCCCGGCTCGCGCGCCTCGATCGGCTCCGTGACGGCGGCACCGGGCGCGACCTCCTGCGCGAAGCCCTCCCAGACGCAGACCACCGCCGGTCCCTGGGACACCCACCGCTCGCCGACCTGCTTCTCGTACTCGAAGTGGCTGCAGCCGGCCAGGTACAGCGGTACCCGGGTCGCATTGCGGAACTCGACGCTGCCGGAGGCGCCGGCCGGATACGACCCGCGATCGGTCTCCGCGCAGGCGGCGGCGACCAGCACGGCAGCGAGGAGCGCGAGCGATCGGCGCCTCATCCTGGCCTCCTGTCCCCGGCCCTCACGATATCACGGCCCGGCCCGGCGCAGGCGCCGGAGCGCGGCCTGCCCGGCGCGCTCGACGTGCGGGGTGACCCCCGCGAGCAGGGCCGGGAAGGCCCCGAGCAGGCGGGCGCCGAGGCCGCCGGCGCGCGGCAGCAGGATCTCGCGCGGCCGGCGCCGGGCGGCGCGCCAGATCGCCTCGGCCACCTCGCCGGCCCGCAGGGGCCGGCCGGCGAAGGCGATCGCATTCGAGTCGGCGCCGACCTGCCGGCGGAGCATCCCGGTGTCGACCGCCGCGGGGCAGACGAGCGTGAAGCCGACCGGGCCTCCGGCCTGCTCGAGCGCGAAGCCGTGGTGCAGCGCCCGGAGCGCGTGCTTGGTGGCCGCGTAGAAGGCCTGGCCCTTGAGCGGCAGGTAGGAGGCGAGGCTGCCGACGTCGACCACGTGCCCCCCGCCCTGCCGGGCGAGCCGGGGCACGGCGGCGCGCAGCCCGTTCGCGACCCCGAGGAGATTCACGTCGAGCATGTGCCGCAGCTCCGCCGACGACTGCTCGAGCAGCGTGCCGCTGAAGAGCAGCCCCGCGTTGTTGACGAGCACGTCCACGCGGCCGAAGCGCGCCCAGGCCTCGTCGAGCGCGCGCTCCCAGGCCGCCTCGTCGCGCACGTCGAGCACGACCGCGTGGGCGTGGGGGCCGAGCGCGGCGGCGAGCGCGCGCGCGCCGGCGCCGTCGACGTCGGCGATCACGACCCGCCGGCCGCGCCCGACCGCGAGCCGCGCGAAGGCTTCGCCGATCCCGTGCGCGGCGCCGGTCACGAAGAAGACGGCGTCGGCGCGCATCGGGGCCCTCCGCAGGCTGCGAGGCTAGCGAAGACGCCCGCGCCAGGAGCGCCCTGCGGCCCCGAAGCGCCTCCAGAGCGGACTCGGCATCCGCCAGGCCCTCGCCGATCCCTCGCGCCGGCGCGCCGGCGTTCGTCTACACTGCGCCGCCATGGCGACCCTCGGCAAGCTCCTGGTGGCGATCGTGTGGCTCGTGACGGGCTGGGCGTTCCTGCTGCCCCCGAGCCATCCCTGGACAACGGTCGGCCGCGGCGTCCTGGTCTTCATGCTCGCCGTCCATGCGATCGAAGCGCTCGTCTTCCTGCCGCGCCTGCGCGCGGCGGGCGGGTCGCTCGCGAGCCATCTCGCCCGAACCCTCCTGTTCGGCTTCCTGCACGTCGGCGGCCTACCCCGCGAGGAAGCCCGCCAGTAGGCTTGCGCCCGCATGGACGGTGCGATCCTCGGCGAGCTGCTGCTCGTGATCGCGATCGCTGCGGCGGGAGTTGCGCTCTTCGAGCGCCTGCGCCTGCCCGCGATCGCGGGCTTCCTGATGATGGGCGCGCTGCTCGGACCGAACGGACTCGGCCTCGCCCGGGACCCCGAGCGGATCCGTGCGCTCGCCGAGCTGGGCGTCGTCTTCCTGCTCTTCGAGATCGGCCTCGAGCTGCCGGTGGACGCGCTGCGCCGGCTCTGGCGGCCGGCCCTGGTGGCGGGTGGGCTGCAGATGGTGCTCACCCTGGCGCTGGTGGCGGCGGGCGGGCAGGCGCTCGGCCTCGACGCGAGCAGCGCGCTCGTGCTGGGCGGGCTCGTGGCGATGTCGAGCACGGCGCTCGTGATGCGGGTGCTGCGCGATCGCGACGAGCTCGACGCGCCCCAGGGCCGCCTGTGCCTCGGGATCCTCCTGTTCCAGGACCTGTGCATCGTGCCGCTGCTGCTCTTCGTGCCGGTGATGGCGGGCGAGGTCCCCGCCAGCGCCTGGCCGGTCGCGCGGGCGATCGGCCAGGCCGCGGCGGCCCTCGCCGTGGTCTACCTGGCCGCGCGTTTCGCCTTTCCCTGGCTGCTGGCGCGGGTGGCGGCGCTGCGCTCCCGCGACCTGTTCAGCCTGCTCGCCCTCCTGCTCGTACTCGGCTCCGCCGAGGGCGCCCACGCACTCGGTCTGACCCGCGCGGTCGGCGCCTTCTCGGCAGGGCTGGTGGTCGCCGCCTCGCCCTACGCGCCCCAGCTCCAGGCGGAGGTCGAGCCGCTGCGCGGCATGCTGCTCGGCCTGTTCTTCACCTCGGTCGGGATGCTCTTCGACCCGGGCGCCGCGCTGGGCGCCGCGGGCCCGACGCTCGCCTACGTCGGCGCCGTGGTGCTGCTCAAGTCGCTGGTGGTGGCGGCGATCGTCGTCGGCGTGCTGCGCCAGGGGGTCCGGCTCGGCGTGCTGACCGCCCTCACGCTCGCGCAGACGGGCGAGTTCTCGTTCGTCCTGGCGGAGACGGCGGCGGGCGCCGGGCTCCTCGCGCCGGCGCTCCACCAGGTGTTCCTCGCCGGCTCGCTCCTGACCCTCCTCGCGACGCCGTTCCTGGTGGCGGGCGCACCGCGCGCCGCGGACGTCCTCGGCCGGCGTGCCGACCGCAGCCTGCGCGCCGCGCGCGCCCCGCGCCCCGAGCCCGAGGCGGCGCCGGCCGTCGTGCTGGTGGGCTTCGGGCTGACCGGCCACACGGTGGCGCGTGCCCTGCGCGCGCGCGGCATCCGCTACGTCGTGATCGAGGCGAACGCCAAGGCCGTGGAGCAGGGCCTCGCCGAGGGCGAGCCGATCGTCTTCGGCGACGCCACGCGCCGCTCGATCCTGGAGCGGGTCCACGTCGACCGCGCGCAGCTGGTCTCGATCGCGGTCTCGGACCCGATCGCGGTGCGCCGCCTCGTACCGCTGGTGCGAGAGCTGGCGCCGGCCGCGCGCCTGCTCGTGCGCACGCGCTACGTCGCCGAGATGGACGCGCTCTACGCGCTCGGCGCGTCGCTGGTGGTGGCGGAGGAGTTCGAAGCCACCATCGACCTGCTCGGAGCGGTGCTGCGCAGCCTGGGCGTGCCACCGAACGCGGTGCAGGGCTTCACCGACGAGCTGCGCGACCAGGGCTACGAGGCGCTGCGGACGCCGCCGGCCCTGCTGCTCGACCCGCTGCTCGCCGAGGCGCTCGACCAGGTGGGCACCGAGTGGGTGGAGGTTCCGAGCGGCCCGGCGCAGGGCCGCTCGCTCGCCGAGCTCGGCGTGCGCGCGCGCACCGGCGCCAGCATCGTGGCGATCCGGAGCGGCGCCGCGCTGGAGGCGAACCCGCCGGCCGAACGCCGCCTCGACGCCGGCGACGAGCTGCTCGCCGTCGGCGACACCGGAGCGCTCGGGCGGCTGCGCGCGCTCCTGGCCGGGCCCTGAGGGCGTGGCCTTTCCCGGGAAATTCGGGAAGCTCCTGCGCCCATGGCCCTGCGCGTCGGCATCGTCGGCCTGCCCAACGTGGGCAAGAGCACGCTCTTCAACGCCCTCACGGCGTCGGGGATCGCGGCCGAGAACTACCCCTTCTGCACGATCGAGCCGAACGCGGGCGTGGTGGCGGTGCCCGATGCGCGCCTCGCCGCGCTCGACGCGATCGTGCACAGCGCCCGCGTGGTGCCGGCCACCGTCGAGTTCACCGACATCGCCGGGCTCGTGCGCGGCGCCTCGCGCGGCGAGGGGCTCGGCAACCAGTTCCTCGCCCACATCCGCGAGACCGCCGCGATCGCCCACGTCGTGCGCTGCTTCGAGGACGAGAACGTGGTGCACGTCGACGGCGCGCCGGACCCGGCCCGCGACGTCGAGACCATCGACACCGAGCTCGGGCTCGCCGACCTCGACACGCTCCAGCGGCGCCTCGAGCGGGTGCAGCGCCAGGCGAAGAGCGGGGCCAAGGAGGCGCGGGAGGAGCTGGCGCTGCTCGAGCCGCTCCTCGCGCACGTCTCCGAGGGCCATCCGGCCCGCTCCTTCCCCGTGCCGGACGAGCAGCGGCCGCTCTTCCGCGCGCTCTTCCTGCTCACGGCGAAGCCCGTCCTCTACGTCGCCAACGTCGACGAGACCGCGCTCGCCGACGGCAACCCGCACGTCAAGGTGCTGGAAGAGCGCGCCGCCGCCGAGGGTGCCGGCGTGGTCCGCGTCTGCGCGCAGGTCGAGGCGGAGCTCGCCGAGCTCGCCGAGGAGGAGCGGCGCGAGTACCTGGCCACGCTCGGCCTCGCCGAACCGGGCCTGCACCGGCTGATCCACGCCGCCTACGAGCTGCTCGAGCTCGTCACCTACTTCACGGCCGGCGAGAAGGAGGTGCGCGCCTGGACGATCCGGCGCGGCACGCTCGCCCCGCAGGCGGCCGGCGAGATCCACAGCGACTTCGAGCGCACCTTCATCCGCGCCGAGGTGATCGCCTTCGAGGACTACGTGGCGGGTGGTGGCGAGGCGGGCGCGCGCGCCCGCGGGCTCCTGCGCGTCGAGGGCAAGGAGTACGAGGTCCGCGACGGCGACGTCGTGCACTTCCGGGTCGGGGCCTGATCCCCCCGCAGCGGAGCCTCGTACCTGCTCCGGAGGACGGCTCCCCCGCTCTCGAGGGTGTTGCGGGGGGATCGGCGCCCCTCTAGGGTAGGGCCCGATTGAACACCAGGTAAGCAGCGAACGTCCCGTTCCGGCCTACCGGGAGAACCCTCGATGCGCACCCGCCTGGCCGCCCTCCTCCTCACGACCGGCCTCGCCCCCCTTCTCACCTCCTGCATCCCCGCGAGCTTCGGGACCCCGTGGTTCCAGTTCACCTCGCCCGCCGTCTTCGAGATCTTCGTCGCGGACGACTTCGGGTTCGCGCTCGACGCGCCCGCGCCCGAGCTGAGCTCGAGCCTCGAGATCTGGCTCGACGGCCAGCTCGTGGACCCGGGCCAGTACGTGTACGGCGGGAACGGCGTGCAGGGCGCCCTCCACGACGTCGAGCCCGGCTACCACCTCCTGCTCGCGAAGCTCCGGCTCGCGGGCCCCTTCGCCAGCTTCCCGCTCTTCGCGTGGAGGGTGATCGAGGTGGCCGGGCCGGCGAGCTTCCAGGTGCGCGGCAGCATCGGCCAGGTGCACGTCACCCACGCGACGCCGGGGGCCGAGGTCCAGCTCCTCGACGCGGGCTCGCAGGTGGTCGCCGAGGGCGAGACCGACGAGCTGGGCAGTCTCATCTTCCGCGAGGTCGAACCGGGCTCGGGCTACCGCGTGCTCTCCGCCGAAGGTCCGGCTGCCCTCTCGGATCCCCTCACGGTCCTCGCCTTCGAGAGCAGCACGCCGCCGCAGGCGTTCTACGACGACCAGGTCCTCGCGCCCGGCTTCGGCTACATCACGACCCGCGACGGCACGAGGCTCTCGGTGTTCGTCGCGCTGCCGGGTCCGCCGGAGGAGGGGCCGTATCCGGTCCTCGTCAACTACTCGGGCTACACACCGTCGCAGCCGGTGGGCCAGATCTCGGTCGGCGGCATCGACCCGCAGGTCGTGGCGCTCCTGTGTCCCGACTACCCGGTGCTCTGCGACGGCCCGAACGCGCCCGAAGCGCTGCTCGCCGGCGTGCTCGGCTACGCGACGGTCGGTGTGAACATGCGCGGCACCGGCTGCTCGGGCGGCGCCTACGACTTCTTCGAGCCGCTCCAGCTCACCGACGGCTACGACGCCATCGAGATCGTGGCCGCCCAGGAGTGGGCGGGCAAGGTCGGCATGGTCGGGATCTCGTACCCCGGCATCAGCCAGCTCTTCGTCGCCTCGACGCATCCTCCGCACCTCGCGGCGATCACGCCGCTCGCGGTGATCTCGGGCGTCGACACCACGCTGGCGCCCGGCGGGATCCTCAACGACGGCTTCGCGGTCCAGTGGGCCACCAACGTGCTCGACGGCGCGGACCCGTACGGCCAGGGGTGGGAGCAGGGCCGCGTGGACGCCGGCGACACGGTCTGCGAGGAGAACCAGCTCCTCCACTCGCAGAAGGTCGACATCATCGCCAAGGCCTACGCGAACCCGTACTACGACCCGGCGATCTACGATCCGTTGAGCCCGCGCACCTTCGTGGACCAGATCGACATCCCCGTGTTCACCTCGGGCGCCTGGCAGGACGAGCAGACCGGCAACCACTTCCCGGAGCTGTGGAACCTCTTCACCGGCTCCCCGCTGGTCCGCTACACGGGCTACGACGGCGCCCACGCCGACGGCTTCTCGCCCTACGTGCTCGCCGAGTGGAAGACCTTCCTCGACTTCTACGTGGCGGAGGAGTTGCGGCCCGTCCCGGAAACGATCCGTCTCGTGGCGCCGCTGCTCTTCGAGGCGGTGTTCGGCGCGGGGGTCGAGCTTCCGCCGGAGCGCTTCTACGGGATCCATCCCGATCTGGCGAGCGCCAAGGCTGCCTACGAGGCCGAGCCCGCGATCCGACTCCTGATGGAGATGGGCGGCGCGCCGGGCGAGGTGGCGGGCGCACCGATCCCCGGCTTCGAGCTCTTCTTCGACTCGTGGCCGCCGCCGGACACCACCCCGCAGCGCCTCTACCTGCACACCGACGGCTCGCTGCGCGACTTCGAGCCGGGCGAGCCCGCCTCCTCGTCGGGCTTCCGGCACGACGACGCGAAGGGCCAGGAGACCTACGCGAGCGTGCGCTCGTTCGAGCAGGTGCCGCAGGAGATCGTCTGGAGCCCCTGGCAGCCGGACCGCCAGGCCGTGTTCGTCTCCGAGCCCTTCGCGAACGACGTCGTCATGGCGGGCAGCGCCAGCGCCGACCTGTGGATCCAGTCGACGGCCAGCGACGCGGACCTCGAGGTCTCGCTCTCCGAGGTGCGTCCCGACGGCCAGGAGATGTACATCTCGAGCGGCTGGCTGCGCGCCAGCATGCGCGCGCTCGCGCCCGAGTCGACGGCGCTGCGGCCCGTGCCGACGCGCCTCGAAGCCGACCTCCAGCCGCTCGAGCCCGGCGAGTGGGCGCTGGCGCGCGTCGAGGTCTATCCGTTCGCGCACGCCTTCCGTGCGGGCTCGCGGCTTCGCGTCGAGATCTCCACGCCCGGCGGCAACAAGGGCCGCTGGCAGTTCGACGTGCTGCAACTCGGGGAGGGCGTGCTCCACGCCGTCTCGCACTCCGCAGCGCATCCGTCGAGCCTCCTGCTGCCGGTGATCCCGGGTGTCGTAGTGCCGACGCCGCTGCCGCCGTGCCCGAGCCTGCGCTCGCAGCCCTGCCGCGAGTACGTGCCGCACGCGAACCTGCTGCTCGAGTAGCACCCCACCGCGCACGTCTTGCGTTCCTTCACGCGCGCGCCATCCGCACGCCATGTGACGGGAACGTTCAGCCGGCCGCCAGCCCTGCGTCACGACGCCTCCGTATCGTGCGCCCTCCTCGATGGGAGGGGGGAGGATCGTGAGGCTTGGATCTCGTGGAGGGGTGTTCGTCTTCGCCGCCGCCTTGCTCGCCGCTCCGCTCAGCGGCTGCGATACCGCGCCGGTGCGCGTGCGCCTGACCCACTTCGGCAGCGGGAACGTCGACGGGCTCTGGTTCTGGCGGCTGCAGGGCGGGACGTACCAGCGGGTGTGTCGGATCGATCTGTCGGATCCCTACGTCTCCGGGGGCGCCGAGGTCGTCGACTACCGGCAGACCTGTCTCGACGGGCGCTCGAGCAGCGCGCCGTGGCAGGCGGCCGTCGAGCGCGTGGGCTCGCAGACCGTGGAGCTGCGGCTCACCTACCGGCGCGCCGGGACGCTCGCCGCGCACCGCGCCAGCGCCTTCAACCAGCACGGCGAGTCGGCGCTGTCGTCGGCGTCGCTGAGCCTCTGAGGCACCGGGCCCGGGGCCGCCCGCAGCGCGCCGGCGGATTCCGGGGCCCGGAGGCTTCCGCCTCCGGGCCCCGCCATCGCCCGGCCGGGGAGCCCGGCTACTCGGGCTTCCGGTACACCGCCACGACGGCCGCGCCGCCGAGGCCGATGTTGTGCTGGATGGCGACCTTCGCGCCGGGGACCTGGCGCCTGTCCGCCTGGCCGCGCAGCTGCCAGGTGAGCTCGGAGCACTGCGCGAGGCCCGTCGCGCCGAGCGGGTGGCCCTTCGAGATCAGGCCTCCCGACGGGTTCACGACCCAGCGCCCGCCGTAGGTCGTGGCGCCCTCGTTCACGAGCTCACCGCCCTTGCCGACCGGGCACAGGCCCAGCGCCTCGTAGGTGATCAGCTCGTTCGCGCTGAAGCAGTCGTGGAGCTCCACGACCTGCGCGTTCTCGGGCCCGAGGCCGGACTGCTCGTAGGCCTTCTGCGCCGCCTTGCGCGACATGTCCCAGCCGACCAGCTTGATGTCGCTCTTCTCGTCGAAGCTGCTCGGCGTGTCGGTCGCCATCGCCATGCCGGCGATCTCGATCGCCTGGGCCCCGAGGCCGTGCTTCTTCACGAAGTCCTCGCTGGCCAGGATCGCCGCGCCCGAGCCGTCGGAGGTCGGGCAGCACTGCAGCTTGGTGAGCGGGTCGTAGACCATCGGCGCGTTCAGGATGTCCTCGAGCGTGTACTCGTCCTGGAACTGCGAGTAGGGGTTGTTCACCGAGTGCTTGTGGTTCTTCCAGCCGATCTTCGCGAACACCTCGGGCTTGGTGCCGTACTTCTCCATGTGCTCGCGGCCGGCGTTGCCGAACATCTGCGGCGCCGCCGGCGCCTTGGCGAAGCCGCGCTTCTCGACCATCGCCTTCATGTGCTTGTCCATCGGCACCGTGCGGTCGGTGTACTTGATGCCGAGCGAACCCTTCTCCATCTTCTCGAAGCCCAGCGCCATCGCGCAGTCGACGAGCCCGCCCTCGACGAGCTGCTTGGCCATGAAGAGCGCCGTCGAGCCGGTCGAGCAGTTGTTGTTGACGTTGTAGATCGGCACGCCCGACAGGCCGATCTCGTAGACGGCGCGCTCGCCACAGGTCGAATCCCCGTAGCAGTAGCCGACCGCCACCTGCTCCACCTGGTCGTAGGAGACCTTCGCGTCGGCCAGGGCCTTCTGGCCGGCCTCGCGCGCCATGTCCGGGTAGTCCCACTGCTTCGACCCGGGCTTCTCGAACTTCGTCATCCCGACACCGATCACGTACACCTTGCGAGACATCGCTTCGGATCCTCCTGGGGGTTTCTCGAACCGGTTCACGAATCGCTTCGCAGCGCCGCGGCCGCCAGCTCGCGCCAGAGCGCGAACAGCCGGCGGCGCTCGCTGTCGTCGCTGCGAAGGAGCTTCTGGAGCGCCATGCCGCGCGCCAGATGCATGGTGAGCTCGAGGACCGCGTCGAAGCGCTCGGCGCGGGCGAGCGGGCCCGCGATCTCGCGCCACAGGCCGGCGAGCGCGCGGCCCGCGGCGCGCTCGAAGCCGACCAGCGAGCGGTGCAGCTCCGGGTCGGTGCGCGCCGCCACCCAGAGCTCGAGCGCGGCCAGGAAGAGCGGGCCCGAGAAGGCCTCCTCGACGAGGACCAGGAGCGCCCGCAGGCGCTCGTCGGGATCGGCGGCCGGCGGGAGCGAGGCCGCCCGCCGGCGCAGCTCGGCGGCGCGGCGCGCGGCCAGGTGCGCGACGGCCGAGACCACGAGGTCCTGCTTCTTCGGGAAGTGGTGGACCTGGGCGCCGCGCGAGAGGCCGGCTCGCTCGCAGACGGCGGTGGTCGTGGTCTGCGCGTAGCCGAGCGCCTGGAGCGACTCGAGCGTCGCGTCGAGCAGGCGGGTGCGCGTCCCCGCGCTCCGCTCCTCCTGGGAGCGGCGCGGGCGGGGGTCGGAGACCGGGGCGGGGGGAACGGCGCGCGCCAAGGCCCGGACGCTAGCGGGATCGAACAAACAGTCAAGACTGCATGTAAGGCCGACCGGCCGGATCCAGGGGCAGCGGCCTCCGGGCCGGTCGGCTCCGTTCGGCGCGGCCGCGGCGCTACGGGTCGCCGCAGAGGGGCGAGGGCTTGCCGAAGAGCCAGCCCTGCCCGAACGGGATGCCGAGGCTGCCGAGCGTGCGCAGCTCCTCGAGCGTGTCGAGGCCCTCGCCGACGATCCGCGCACCGAGGTCGCTCGCGAGCGTCTGGAGGGCGCGCAGGATCGTCTGGCGCACGGGGTCCTCGTCGATCCCGCGCACGAACCCGCGATCCACCTTGATGAACTCGGGCGCCAGCTCCGCCACCGCCTCCAGGCTCGCGTAGCCGGCCCCGGTGTCGTCGAGCGCGAACTGGAAGCCGAGCTTGCCGTAGCCGTCGCGCACCTCGCGGAAGATCTCGTAGTTGTCGATCGACTCCTGCTCGGAGATCTCGAAGACCACGTCGCGGGGCCCGAGCGCGCAGCGCTCGAGCGTGCGGATCAGCGCGTCGGGCTGGAAGCTCGGGTCGTGGAACGACGAGGGGCGGATGTTCAGGAACAGCTTCGCACCCTGCGGAAAGCCCACCGCGCCGGCCAGCGCCGCCGTGCGGCACAGGCAGTCGAGCGCGAAGAGCAGGTCCTCGTCGGCGGCGACCTCGAAGAGCTCGAGCGGCGCCGCGAGGTGCGAGCCGGCCGGGCCCCGCACGAGCGCCTCGTAGCCGAACACGGTGAGCGCGTGGGCGTCGACGATCGGCTCGTAGACCGAGTGCACCGTCCCGTGCACGAGGATCTCCATCAGCTCGCGGCGCCGGCTGCGGGCGAGCAGGCGCTGGTTCAGCTCGGCGTCGGCGCGCGCGGCCTCGACAGCGTCGCGGAGCTGGGTGCGTTCGGCCAGCAGCGGATTGCGCAGCGTATAGGCCTGTCCCACCGCGAGCGGCGGGAGCCGGCGCAGGTAGGGATACCCGATCCGGGCTCCGAGTCGCGCGAGCCGCTCGGCGATGGCTCGTTCGAGCGCCGGCAGCGCCTGCCCGAAGAGCTCGCCGCGCGCGCCTTCGGCCGGCATCAGCGCGATCACCTCGCCGCGCCCGAGCTCACCGCGCGCGAGCGTCACGGAGAGGCCCCAGAGCTCGCGGCAGGCGGCACCGATCTCCTCGCCGATCGCGACGAGCGCGCGGCCGTGCGCTTCGTGGCCGTGGCGGCGCTCGAGCACGTCGAGGCGGGCGGCGTCGACGAGCACGACCCCCAGCGCGCCCGCCCGCGAGAACGCGCCGGCCACCTCGTCCGCCGCCGCCGCGATCGGCGCCAGCGCCGGCGCGACGGGCCACGGCCCGCGCCGCTGCGGACCCGCGTCGCTCATCCCTGGTCCCGGTCCATCGTCCCGAGCGGATCGGCCGATCCGGGGGCGGCGTTGAGAACCGGGGGGATACGACTCGACCCCGAGGGGCCCGAGCGCATCCCGGACGGCTCCGGGTGATACTGCCGCGATGCCGAAGGCCATCGAGATCGAGAAGACGGGCGGGCCGGAGGTCCTCGTGCGGGTCGACCGCGACCCGGGCCCGCCCGGGCCCGGGCAGGCGCGGATCCGGGTTGCCGCCGCGGGCGTGAACTTCGTCGACGTCTACCTCCGCACCGGCGTCTACCCGCGCCCGCTGCCCTTCGTCGCGGGGCTCGAAGGCGCCGGCCGCATCGAGGCCGTCGGGCCCGGCGTCCACGCGCTCGCGCCCGGCGACCGCGTCGCGTGGGCCTCCGTCCCGGGCTCCTACGCAGAGGTCCTGGTGGCGCCGGTCGCTTCGCTGGTGCGGATCCCGGACGGCGTCGCCGACGACGTCGCCGCCGCCGCGCTGCTCCAGGGCATGACCGCGCACTACCTGGTCCACGCCCTGCGCGAGCCGCGACCCGGCGCGTGGGCGCTCGTGCACGCGGCCGCAGGGGGCACCGGGCGGCTCCTCGTGCAGATGCTGAAGCGCGCCGGCCTGCACGTCGTCGCCACCTGCTCGACCGCACAGAAGGCCGCGCTCGCGAGCGAGGCCGGCGCCGACCGCGTGGTCCTCTACACGCAGGAGGACTTCGTCGCCGCCGCGCGCGAAGCGAGCGGCGGCCGCGGCGTCGACGTCGTCTACGACGGCGTGGGCCGCGCCACCTTCGACGGGAGCCTCGCCGCGCTGCGGCCGCGCGGGCTCCTCGCGCTCTTCGGGCAGGCGAGCGGACCGGTCCCGCCCTTCGACCTCCAGCGCCTCAACGCGGGCGGCTCGCTCGTGGTGACGCGCCCCTCCCTCGCCCACTTCACGGCGACGCGCGCCGAGCTCGAGCTGCGCGCCGGCGAGGTGCTCGGCGCGATCGCCGCCGGTGGGCTCGCCGTCCGGATCGGCGCGCGCTTCCCGCTCGCGCGCGCCGCCGACGCGCATCGCGCGCTCGAGGGCCGGACCACCACCGGCAAGGTGCTGCTCACGACCTGAGCCGGCCTGCCCTATCCTGCGCCCCGTGCCGGGGCTCGACGTCGCGGGCGGAACGCTGCACTGGGAGGCGCACGGCGCGGGCCCGCCGCTGGTGCTGGTCCACGGCTCGGGGGGGAGCGCGCTGTCCTGGTGGCAGCAGGTCCCGCGCTACGCCCGCCACCACCGGGTGATCACCTACGACGTCTTCGGCTTCGGCCGCTCGGCGGGCGATCCGGCGGCGCGCCATCCCCGGCGGCTCGCGGGCGACCTGGCGGCGGTGCTCGACGCGGCCGGGGTCGCGCGCGCCGCGCTCGTCTGCCAGTCGCTCGGCGGCTGGACCGGGCTCCCCTTCGCGCTCGCCCACCCCGAGCGCACGGCAGCCCTCGTGCTTTCCGGGTCCCCGGGCGGGCTCGTGACGCCCGCCATCGCGCGGGATCTCGCGGGCCTCCCCGAGCGCATGGCGCGGCGACCGGGCCTCGCCGGCATGGCGCTCGCCGAGGACTACCCCGCGCGCGAGCCCGCGCTCACCTTCCTCTACGAGCAGATCGGCGCGCGCAACCCGCCCGACGTGATCGCCGCCTACGGCGCTGGGCTCGCCGAGGTGGTGATCCCGCCGGCCCGGCTCGCCGGCTTCGCGGTGCCGACGCTGCTGGTCGCGGGCGAGCAGGACGCCTTCTTCTCGCCGCCGGCCCTCGCGGAGGTCGCCGCCGCGATTCCGGGCGCGCGGATCACGATCTTCCCCGGCGCCGGACACTCGCCGTACTGGGAGATCCCGGCGGCCTTCGACGCCGAGATCCTCCGCTTCCTCGAAGGAGTCGCCCCGTGGCCCGCTTCGTCCTGATCGGCCGTGACGGTGCGCGCGGCCCCGAGCTGCGCCCGCGCCATCGCGAGGCGCACCTGCGCAACCTGCGCCCGCTGGCCGAGGCGGGCCGCGTCGTCCACGCCGGCCCCCTGCTCGACGACACGGGCGCACCGTGCGGCAGCGTGGTCGTCTTCGACGCCCCCGACCTCGCGAGCGCGCGCCGCTTCGCAGCCAGCGATCCCTACGTGGTCGAGGGTGTCTTCGGGAGCTGGGAGGTGCTGGCGACCCGGCAGGTGTTCCCGGAGCCGGCGCCCGAGCCGAGTGGCTAGCTAGAGCGTGAGTGCGAGCGCCGCCTCCGCGACCAGGCGCCGGATCGCGGCGCCGGCGGGATCGGGAAGATCCGCAAAGCGCACGCCCATGCCGACCGGGAGGTTGTCGCGGTGCAGGTTGCCCGGGACGTTCGTGTAGACCACGACGCCCGGGGCGCGCACGGGGCCGGCGCCGACCGGCATCTCGATCTCGACCCGCGCGCCACGCATCGCGGGCCGCGGGGTCTCGAGGTAGGTGCCGCCCGCCGCGAGCGTGTAGACCCGCGCGGATTTCTGGCGCCCCGACTGGAAGACCTGCGCGGGAAGGTCGACGGGGGCGCGCGTCTCGCGCCGCACGAGCCCGCCGCCGTCCTCGGCGAGCGCGCGGTTCACCTGGAAGCGCAGGCGCGCGTCGTCGAAGGGCTCCCAGAGCGCGAGCCGGACCCCGGAGGCGCGCAGCTCCCCGAGGATGTCTCCGGACGGTGTCGGTCCGGTCACGATGTAGGCGAGCTGCCCGCCCGGCGCGCCGGTGGCGAGCGCGGCGAGCGCAGCCGGCAGGTCGATCACCGCCAGGTCGGGGGGGATCAGCGCAACGCCGATCAGGTGACGGTGCTCCTCGACGAGCCGGAAGGCGTCCTCCGGGCTCTTCGCGCGCAGCGTGCGGTAGCCCAGCCGGCGCAGCCGATGGGCGAGCGCCGCCCGCGGCGCACCGCCGCCGTCCATCACGAGGACGCTTCGTTCGAGGGGCATCGCGATCCGGACCTCGCCCCTGCTCATCGGCGCGACGGGGGGACCGGGTTGAGCGCGGCCTGGCTGCGCGCGCGCTGCCGGCGCCGGCTAGCACGGCTCCGCGTCGAGGATCTCGGAGACTACGAGGCCGGGTGCCGACGGCCTGCCGGTGTCGAGGATCGGCAGCGCGTCGAGCAGCTTTGCGAGATGGCGGTGGGTCGCGTCCGCGACCGCCCCGAAGCCCAGCACGAGTCCGCGCTCGCCGTCGTCGCGCGCCACCTCCACGTCGAGCACCAACGGCGTCTCGCCCGGGCTTCCGTAGAGGGCAACGCGCAGCCGCTGGCCGACGAAGAGCGCCGGGTTCGGGGCGACGCGCATGCCACCCGGCGAGAGGTCGTGGCCCACCAGCACGCGGGCGGCCTCGTCGTCGAGCGCGACCACCCGGCGGCCCTCGTAGGTGCGACGCGGCTCGCGGCGGCGCTCGTCGGCGCCGGCAGGAGCGGGCGCGGCGGGCGCGCTGCCGGCGCCCGCGGAGCCGGCCAGCGCGGCGTCCGGTACGGGCCAGCCGGCGGGTGCGACGGAGGAGATGCCCGGCTCGTCCTCGGGCGGATCGACCGGGGTCGGGGGCGGCGCAAAGCGCCGCCAGGCCGCCGCGACCTCGCGGCTGTCGCAGGCCGCAGGCCCATCGCTGTAGGCGCCGACCGACTCGCGCAGCCGCTCGCGCACGCGCTCGGAGACGCCCTGGAACTCGACCGCGAAGCCCGGGTCCCCGTCCCGCACCGCGCGTACCACCCGGCCGGCGACCGTGAAGCTCCGGCTCGGCGTCACCGGATCGGGGAGGTACACCGTGACACGACGGCCGGGAGCCAGCGGCTGGCAACCGACGAGCTGGCAGCCGCGTGTCGAGAGATCGGCGAGCAGCGCAGGGTGGGAGCGAAGGGTCACGCGGAAGCGCACCGGCACGCCGACCGGGACGCGCCGCGCGCGGCGGTCGGGCCCGCGGTAGAGCGCGTGGAGCAGGAGCAGGCGCACGGCGACCGGGTGCACCGGGCGCCGGAGCACGAGGTCGACGCCAGCCCGGCGGCACAGCGCGCGCAGCGTGCGCGCGTCGTGGTCGAGGACCGCGATGCGCACCACGCGCGCTCCGCTTCCGGCCCGGTGCACGTCGCGCAGGTGCCGCGCGGTGGCGAGCACGACCGCGATCTCGACCTCGTCACCCGGCGGCTCGCGCGCCTCGATCGCCCGCGCCCCGACCGCCTCCACCAGCGCGCGCACCTCCGCGAGCTCCCCATCGTGGAGCAGCAGCACGTTGCGGCTGGACACGTCGATCGCCACCGACGACCTCGCGGAAGGACCCCCTCCGCGATCGGCAAGTGTCGGAGGCAGCTGTAGGACGCCGGTCCGGCTTCGCGGATCCGGGGCTACGGTCGCGGCCCCTCGGGGTTCAGATCCGTGGAGCCGCGCGCCGATGAGGTCCCCGTCACGCCTCCGACGGAGATCCCGTGTCGCGCCATCCCCGCCCGGCGGCCCTGCTGGCAGCCCTCGCGCTCGCTCTCCCCTTCGCTGGCTGCGGAGCGGGTGGGGATCACGCGATCCGCGAGCCCGGCCGCGCGGAGGAGGGCGCCGGCGGGGATGCCGTCGGCGAGGTGCTCGGGGCGGTCTCGCGGGCCGTCGGTGTGGAGCAGGCGGATCCGCCCGACGCGGGCCCCGGCTACTGGCGCTACACGGAGCCGAGCGGGTCGGTTCGCTTCGTCCAGAGCCTCGCCGAGGTGCCGGCCTCGGCACGCGCGGGCGCCGAGCACATCGCCACCGGAGCCCCGCGGCCGGCCGCGGCGCGGCGCACCGCCGCGGCGCCCGCGCGTTCGCTGCGCCCGCGGCGCCCGGCCCCGGAGGAGCCTGCCCGCCACGCGGACGCCGCGGTCGTCGTCTACACCACGTCGTGGTGCGGCTGGTGCCGCAAGACCCTCGCGTGGCTCGACGAACGCGGGGTCGACTACGAGAACCGCGACATCGAGCGCAACCCGGAGTGGGCAGCGGAGCTCGAGCGCAAGACGGGAGGCCAGTCGATCCCGGTCGTCGACGTCGGCGGCCGGCTCGTGCGCGGCTTCGATCCGGGGACCCTCGAAGAGCTCCTCTGACGAGGCGCGGGTGGGCCGCGGAGCGGCGAAGCCGCCCGGGGACCCGACGGCCGCCCGCCCGCGGGTGCGCCGGGCATCGGCCCATGCCATCCTCGCGCGCCCGTGACGAATCGCTTCGATCGCGACACCGCCGTCCGTCCGGCCGGCGCCGCCGGCCCCGGCACCTACGAGGGGCGCATCGACCGCGGCTGGTGGGTGGTGCGCGGCCCGAACGGCGGCTACGTCGCCGCGCTGCTGCTGCGCGCGCTGTCGGCCGAGGTGCCGGCGGAGCGCGCGGCGCGCTCGCTCACCGTGCACTACACGGCTCCGCCCGGCGAGGGGCCCGTGCGGATCGAGACGCGCGTCGAACGCGTCGGCCGTTCGCTCTCGACGGTGTCGGGCCGCCTCGTGCAGGGCGACCGGCTGCTGGCGCTCGCGCTCGCCGCCTTCTCGCTCCCGCGGCCGGGGCCGGGCTTCGACCACGCGCGGATGCCCGAGGTGGCGCCGCCCGAGGCCTGCCCCCCGTCCTCGGGCACGATTCCGCTGCACGAGCGCTACGAGTCGCGCTGGGCGGTGGGCGGGCTGCCGGGCGGCGGCGCGGAGGAGGCCTCGAGCGGCGGCTGGATCCGGCTCGCCGAGCCGCGCTCCGCCGACGCGCTGCTGGTCGCCGCCTACACCGACGCGTGGCCGCCGGCCGTCTTCTCGAGGGCGCCCTCGCGCGAGGCGATGGGGCCGGTGCCGACCGTCGACCTCACGGTCCACTTCCGCCGCGAGCTCCCGTTGCCTGGCGCCCGGTCCGACGACTGGTGCCTCGCGGTCTTCCGCTCGCGGCTCGCGGCCGGCGGCTTCCTCGAGGAGGACGGCGAGATCTGGAGCCGGGACGGGCTCCTGCTGGCCCAGTCGCGGCAGCTCGCCGTCATCGGCTAGCAGCTCGCCCGCAGCGCACGGGCAGGGCGGCCACACCCCCGTTCAGGCGCGTCCGTGACCGTCCGAAAGGACCGATCATGCGTGCGCCGGATCCGAGCGAGCCGCGGGTGGCGCGAGCCGGCCGTCCCTCCCTCGCCGCCCTCGACGGCGGCCGCCCGGAGCGGACCGCCGGCGCGGGTGGCTCCCTGGTCATGGTCCACGGCCCCACCCTCGGCCGGCACTGGCCGATCGAGCGGCTCGAGCTGCTGATCGGCCGCGACGAGGGCTGCGACGTGGTCGTGGCGCTCGAGACCGTCTCGCGACGACACTGCATCGTTTCGCTGGACGATGGCACGGTGCGGGTGCGCGACCTGGGCTCGACCAACGGCACCTTCGTCGACGAGTGTCCGCTGAAGGGCGACGAGGAGGTCCCGCTCGCCTCCGGCAACCGCCTGCGCACCGGCAGCGTGATCTTCAAGTTCCTCCAGGGCGACTCCGTCGAGACGCTCCATCACGAGGAGATCTACCGCACGATGATCGTCGACGGTTTGACCCAGGCCCACAACCGCCGCTTCCTCCTCGAGTTCCTCGACCGCGAGCTCGCCCGCCACCAGCGCCATCAGCGGCCGCTCTCGCTGCTGCTCTTCGACCTCGACGGCTTCGATCGCATCAACGACGACTGGGGACAGCTCACCGGCGACGCGGTGCTGCGCGAGCTGGCCGAGCTGGTGCGCGCGCGCGTGCGCCACGAGGACTGCTTCGCGCGCCGGGGCGGCGAGGAGTTCGCGGTGGCGCTCTCCGAGACCGATCCGGAGGGAGCGCGGCTCTTCGCGGAGCGGGTGCGTCAGCTCGTCGAGGAGCACGAGTTCCGGGCCAACGGCGAGCGGCTGCCCGTCACGATCTCGGTCGGCGTCGCCACCGCCCCGCCCGACCTGCGCGACGCCGAGGCGTTCCTGGCCCAGGCCGACGCGCGGCTCCACGAGGCGAAGCGGCAGGGACGCCATCGGGTGGCGCGCTAGCTAGCGCGCTTCGTAAGGGACGCCGGGGCCTCGGAGCGGGCCGGTTTCCGTGCTCGAGACTCGCACGCGACCGCCTGCGCCTGGACCCGTGACCGCCAACGGCGCTGCGCTCTGCGCGCGGAAACCGGCCCGCTCCGAGGCCCCTCCCTGCCGACGCGACGAACCGCCCGGCGAGACTCGCACGCGACCGCCTGCGCCCGGGCCGCCGCGCTGCGGTAAGGTGGCGCTCCGCCGGAGGGCTCCCATGCCGCTCGATCCCCAGGCCCGGTTCCTGCTCGACCAGCTCGCGGCCGCCGGCGCTCCCGCGCTGCACGAGATGACACCCGTGCAGGCGCGCCAGGCCTTCGAGTCGATGCGCCTGCCGGTGCCGGGTGAGCCGGTGGCCGCGATCGAGAACCTGCGCGTGCCGGGGCCGGCCGGCGAGATCCCGGTGCGGCTCTACGTGCCGGCAGGTGCGGCGGCACGCTCGGGCGCGCTCGTCTACTTCCACGGCGGCGGCTGGGTGATCGGCAGCCTCGAGACCCACGAACACCTGTGCAGGGCGCTCGCGAACCGCGCGGGCGCACGGGTGGTGTCGGTCGACTACCGGCTGGCACCGGAGCATCGCTGGCCGGCGGCCGCGGAGGACTGCTACGCGGCCACGTGTCACCTGGGCGAGCACGGCGGCGCGCTCGGGATCGACGGCACGCGGCTCGCCGTGGGGGGCGACAGCGCCGGCGGCAACCTGGCGGCCGTGGTGGCGCTGCTGGCGCGCGAGCGTGGCGGCCCGCGCCTCCGCCACCAGGTCCTGATCTACCCGGTCACCGACCACGACTTCGAGCGCGCGTCCTACCGCGAGAACGGCAGCGACTACTTCCTCACCACCGAGGCGATGCGCTGGTTCTGGGGCCACTACGTCCCCGACCCCACCCGCCGCGACGACCCGAGCGCCGCCCCGCTGCGCGCCGAGAAGCTCGCGGGCTTGCCGCCCGCCACCGTGATCACCGCCGAGTACGATCCGCTGCGGGACGAGGGCGAGGCCTACGCCGCGCGCCTGCGCGAGGCCGGCGTCCCGACCTCGCTCTCGCGCTACGAGGGCCAGATCCACGGCTTCGCGTCGATGCTCGACCTGCTCGAGGCCGGCCGCCGCGCGGCGGACGAGATCGGCGCGGCGCTGCTCGGCGCACTCGCGTAGCCGGCGCTCTCAGTGCCGCACCAGCTTCGCCACCGCGTTGGCGAGGATCCGCAGCCCGATCTCTCCGGGGGTCAGGATCGACTCCGGGTGGAACTGCACGGCCGCCAGCGGCTCGCGCTCGTGCTCGACGGCCATGACGACCCCGTCCTCGCTCTCGGCGGTGACGCGCAGCTCGAGCGGGAGCGCGTCGGAGCGAGCATGGAGGGAGTGGTAGCGGCCGGCGCGGAAGCGCCGCGGCAGGCCTTCGAAGAGCCCGCCGCCGCGCACCTCGATCGTCGAGGCCTTGCCGTGCACCGGATAGCCCAGCACGTCGAGCTTGCCGCCGAGGTGCTCGACCAGGCCCTGGAGGCCGAGGCACACGCCGAAGGCCGGCAGCCGCCGCTCGCGCAGCGCCCCGAGC
Source organism: Deltaproteobacteria bacterium (assembly GCA_035063765.1). Taxonomy (NCBI): domain Bacteria; kingdom Pseudomonadati; phylum Myxococcota; class Myxococcia; species Deltaproteobacteria bacterium. The sequence goes on along the minus strand of JAPSFT010000003.1, from coordinate 109,257 downwards.
GTGCCGGGGACGTCGAAGTCGGAGGGCGAGCCCGGGCCGGGCGAGAGCACGACGAGGTCCGGCCGCAGCCGGTCGAGCTCGGCGTGCGGGAAGCCGGCCCGCCAGGTCACCACCTCGGCGCCGGTCTGGCGCAGGTAGTTGGCGAGCGTGTGCACGAACGAGTCCTGGTGGTCGACGAGCAGGATGCGCAGCCCCGCGCCGACCCGGGTCTGGTAGACGCGCGGCGCCTCGGCCTCGACGCCCGCGGGCCTGCGGATCGCGTCGAGCAGCGCCGAGGCCTTCACGTGCGTCTCCTCCTCCTCGGCCTCGGGATCGGAGTCGTAGAGGAGCGTCGCCCCGGCGCGCACCTCGGCGACACCGTCGAGCACCCGGATCGTGCGCAGGGTGAGCCCGGTGTTGAGGCTGCCGTCGAAGCCGACCAGGCCGACGGCCCCGCCGTACCAGGCCCGGGCGGAGCGCTCGTGGTCCTCGACGAACTGCATCGCCCAGGCCTTCGGCGCGCCCGTCACGGTGACGGCCCAGGTGTGGCACAGGAAGGCGTCGAGCGCGTCGAAGCCGGGGCGCAGCGTGCCCTCGACGTGGTCGACGGTGTGGATCAGGCGCGAGTAGAGCTCGATCTGGCGCCGGCCGATCACGCGCACCGAGCCCGGCTCGCAGATCCGCGACTTGTCGTTGCGGTCGACGTCGGTGCACATCGTGAGCTCGCTCTCCTCCTTGGGCGAGGAGAGCAGCGTCTGGATCTGCTCGGCGTCCTCGAGGGCGTCCCGGCCGCGCCGGATCGTGCCCGCGATCGGGCAGGTCTCGACGCGGCGGCCCTCGACGCGCACGAACATCTCGGGCGAGGCGCCGACCAGGTACTCGCCGTCGCCCAGGTTCATCAGGAACCCGTAGGGAGAGGGGTTGCGCACGCGCAGGCGCCGGAAGATCTCGGCGGGCGAAGCGGCGGCCGGCTCGGCGAAGGTCTGGGACAGCACCACCTCGAAGAGGTCCCCGCGCCGGAAGGCCTCGCGCGCGGTGCGCACCGCGGCGGCATACTCGCCCGGGCCGTGGTCGCTCGGGCGGGCCACGGCCCCGGGCGCCGCGGGCGTGAAGGGCGTCACGGTGCCGGTTCGGGCGAGGCCGGCGGTGGAACGCCCGTCGGCCTCGAACTCGTAGCGCCGCCGGGTCGCCAGCTCGCGGCGGTGGTCGACGACCACGATCTCGTCGGGCAGGAAGAGCACGACGTCGCGCTGCCGCGCCGGGCGCTCGAGGCACAGGCGCAGCGGCTCGAACTGGAAGGCCAGGTCGTAGCCGAACGCGCCGTAGAGCCCGAGGTGCGGGTCCTCGGGCGAGCCGAAGAGCTCGACGAGCGCGCGCAGCACCGAGAACACCGAGGGCTGCTTGCTGCGCTCCTCCTCGGGGAAACGCCCTTCGGGCGTGGCGAGCCGGGCGCGGAGCGAACCGGCGCTGGCCTCGAAGGCTTCGAGTGAAGGCAGCGCTTCGAGGGCGCGCGCGATCGGGGCGAGCAGCACGCGGCCGCGCTCGCCCGCGGCCTCGACGCGCAGCTCGCGGCCGCGCGCGACGACGGTGAGCGGCGGATCCGCGAAGCCCAGGTCCCAGCGCGTGTAGCGGCCCGGGTACTCGTAGCTCGACGCGAAGAGCACGCCGCGCCGCTCGTCGAGCGCGGCGGTCAGCACCTCGATCGCGGCCGCGCCGTCGATCGCCTCGACCGTGCGCTCGACGCGCAGCCCACCGCGGGTCCGGTAGCTCTGGGCTTCACTCATCACGGGCTCTCCAGCGGAGGGGGAAACGAAAAAGGCCGCCTCGGGAGGCGGCCTGGGTCCATGCGCGCGCGAACGAGGGCCGCCTCAGGAGCGAGGGAGCCACCACCAGCCGAAGGAGGGCATGCCGACGAGCAGCGCGCGCGGAGACATGGCGGGGACGGTCCCACACGGGCGGGAGCGCGTCAAGCCCGCAGCTCCGCGAGCGCCTCCGCGAGCCGGCCGAGCGCGTCCTCGACGTCGTCGGACGAGACGTCGAGGTGCGTCACCGCCCGGAAGCGGCCGGGCTCGATCGGGTTCACGAGCAGGTCGCGGGCGCGGGTGGCGCGCAGGAAGGCCATCGTGTCGGGCACCTCGAAGAGCACCATGTTGGTCTCGGGCTCCGGGGCGACGCGCAGGCCGAGCTCCGCGATTCCCCGGGCGAGCCGGCGCGCGTGCGCGTGGTCCTGCGCGAGCCGCTCGACGTGGTGCTCGAGCGCGTGGAGCGCCGCCGCGGCGAGCATGCCGGCCTGGCGCATGCCGCCCCCGAGCCGTTTGCGTACGCGTCGCGCGCGCAGGATCGCCTCTCGCGTCCCGCACAGCACCGAGCCGACGGGCGCCCCGAGCCCCTTCGAGAAGCAGAACGCGAGGGTGTCGAAGGGCGCGGCGATGCGCGCCGCCGGGACGCCGCTCGCCACCTCGGCGTCGAAGAGGCGGGCGCCGTCGAGATGCGCGCGCAGGCCGAGCTCGTGCGCGGCCGCGACCGCCTCGTGCAGCGCCGCGAGCGGGAAGACGCGCCCGCCCGAGGCGTTGTGGGTGTCCTCGGCCACCAGCAGCGTGGTGGGGGCGAGGTGCGGGTCGGCCGCCGGCACGACCGCCGCGCGCAGGTCGGCAGCCGTGTAGCGGCCCGCCGCGCCGATCGTCGCGATCTGCACGCCGGCCAGCGCCGAGGCGGCGCCGCCCTCGTAGCGCAGCACGTGCGCGCCGGCGGGCGCCAGCACGACCTCGGCGGGGCGCGTGTGGAGCTGGATCGCGATCTGGTTCGCCATCGTGCCCGAGGGCACGAAGACCGCCGCCTCCTTTCCGACCCGCGCCGCCGCGGCCGCCTCGAGCGCGTTGACGCTCGGGTCCTCGCCGTAGACGTCGTCGCCGAGCGGCGCGCGCGCCATCGCCTCGCGCATCGCGGCCGTGGGCCGGGTCACGGTGTCGCTGCGCAGGTCGATCGGCTTCACGCCGGCAGCTCGATCACGGGCTCCTCGGGATGGCGGCGGTACAGCACGACGGTGTGTCCTACGAGCCCCAGGAGCGTGGCGCCGCTGGCCTCGGCGAGGCGGCTGGCCATCGCCGTCTTCTCCCGCGGCTGCCGCATCCGGACCTTCACCAGCTCGTGATGGAGGAGCGCCTCGTCGAGGGCGCGCAGCACCGCCTCCGTGATCCCGGCGTCGCCGACCCGCACGGCCGGCTCGAGGCGTTGGGCCAGGCCCTTCAGGTAGCGGCGCTGGCGGGCGCTGAGGGGCGGGGCGTCCATCGTGTGCGACGGTAGCGCGCAGCCACCGGTGTCGGGTGTAGACTGCCCGCGGTGCGAGCCACCAGAAGGAGGACCCATGGCGAGCCTGATGGAACGGGCGATCGGCGCGGCGCGCCTCGACGCTGCCACCTACGAGGAGGTCGAGGCCGACCCGAGCGCGCTCGGGCAGGCGATGGCCGTGGTGGCGCTCGCCTCGGTCTCGACCGGGATCGGCGCCTCCCTGGCCTCGGGCGGGGAAGGCGTGAACCTGGTGTTCGGCGTGCTCCTCAACTTCGTCGGCTGGTTCGCGTGGGCCCTCGTCGCGTACCTGGTGGGAACGCGCATCCTGCCGACCCCGGAGACCCAGGCCGACCTCGGCCAGATGCTGCGCACGACCGGCTTCTCCGCGGCCCCCGGCATCCTCGGCATCGTCGGTGCCGTGCCGATCCTGGGCGGCCTCGTGCTGCTCGTGCTGCGGCTCTGGCAGCTCGCGTCGATGGTGATCGCCGTGCGCCAGGCCCTCGACTACACCAGCACGGGTCGAGCGGTGGGAGTCTGCGTGATCGGCTTCGTCGTCTACCTGCTGATCAGCCTGCTGCTGGCCGGCCTCGTCATGACGAGCGTGATGGCGGTGGGCGGAGCGCCGGCGCCGGCAGCCACCATGCCCTGAACACACGCGCTCCGCGCCGGGCGCCCGCCGGCGGCGGCTCGAGCGAGGTTCCGCCCGGACTGACTCCCGGTCCGATTGTGCGCGCCCTGGCCGGGGGTTAGCTTGCGATCTCCCCCGAGGCGGAGCCGATGCCCGACGAGTCCGCAACCCGGCCCGGGGCCCCGGGCCACCCCCCCCGCTACCCGAGCCCCGACCCGAGCCCGCGCTTCCCGGAGATCGAGCGCCGCGTGCTCGCGTACTGGGAGCGGGAGGGGATCTTCCGCGAGTCGGTCGAGCGGCGGCCGGCGGGGCCACGCGGGGCGAACGAGTACGTCTTCTACGACGGGCCGCCCTTCGCCAACGGCCTGCCCCACTACGGCCACCTGCTGACCGGCTACGTGAAGGACATCGTCCCGCGCTACCAGACCATGCGCGGCCGCCGCGTGGAGCGCCGCTTCGGCTGGGACTGCCACGGGCTCCCGGCCGAGATGGAGGCCGAGAAGGAGCTCGGCGTCTCGGGCCGCGCTGCGATCCTCGAGTTCGGCATCGCGAACTTCAACGAGCACTGTCGCACTTCGGTGATGCGCTACACGCAGGAGTGGGAGCGCTACGTCACCCGCGCCGGCCGCTGGGTCGACTTCCAGAACGACTACAAGACCATGGACCTCTCCTACATGGAGAGCGTGATCTGGGCCTTCAAGCAGCTCTGGGACAAGGGGCTCGTCTACGAGGGGGAGCGGGTCCTGCCCTACTCCTGGGCGGCGGAGACGCCCCTCTCGAACTTCGAGACGCGCCTCGACGACGCCACCCGCGAGCGCCAGGACCCGGCGCTCACGGTGCGCTTCGAGGTCCGGGAGCCGGCCGCGGACGGGCCGACCGAGATCTGGGCCTGGACGACGACGCCCTGGACGCTGCCCTCGAACCTCGCGCTCGCGGTGGGGCCCGCGATCGACTACACGATCCTGCGGCTCGGGGACCGGCGCATCCTGGTCGCCGAGGCCGCGCGCGAGCGCTTCGCGCGGGAGCTCGAGGGCGCCGAGCCGATCGCGATCCGCCGCGGCGAAGCCTTCGCGGGCCTGCGCTACCGCCCCCTCTTCCCGTTCTTCGCCGACACGCCGAGCGCCTTCGTCGTGCTGGCCGCGGACTTCGTCGCCACCGAGGAGGGCACCGGCGTCGTCCACGTGGCGCCGGGCTTCGGGGAGGACGACCTGGCGGCCGGCCAGGCGGCCGGGATCCCGACCGTCGTGCCCGTCGACGACACCGGCCGCTTCACCGCCGCCGTCGAGCCCTGGGCCGGTACCAACGTCTTCGACGCGAACCCGGAGATCATCCGCACGCTCAAGCAGCGCGGCGCGCTCGTGCGCCACGACACGATCGTGCACAACTACCCCCACTGCTGGCGCACCGACCAGCCCCTGATCTACCGGGCGATGACGTCCTGGTACGTGCGCGTGTCGGCCTTCGCCGGGCGCATGCTCGAGCTGAACCAGCAGATCCGCTGGATCCCCGAGCACGTGCGCGACGGGCGCTTCGGCAAGTGGCTCGAGGGCGCCCGGGACTGGTCGATCAGCCGCAACCGCTTCTGGGGCTCGCCGCTCCCGGTCTGGCGCAGCGACGACCCCGCCCACCCGCGCATCGACGTCTACGGCAGCCTCGACGAGCTGGAGCGCGACTTCGGCGTGCGGCCGAAGGACCTGCACCGCCCCACGATCGATGCGCTCGTACGGCCGAATCCCGACGACCCGAGCGGGCGCAGCACCATGCGCCGGGTGCCCGAGGTGCTCGACGTCTGGTTCGACTCGGGCTCGATGCCCTACGCGCAGGTGCACTACCCCTTCGAGCACCGCGAGTGGTTCGAGACCCACTTCCCGGCCGACTTCATCGTCGAGTACGTGGCCCAGACCCGGGGCTGGTTCTACACGATGATGGTGCTCTCGACGGCGATCTTCGACCGCCCGCCCTTCCAGAACTGCATCTGCCACGGCACCGTCCTCGACGAGAGCGGCCGCAAGCTCAGCAAGCGCCTGCGCAACTACCCCGACCCCCTCGAGGTCTTCGAGAGCCAGGGCTCCGACGCGATGCGCTGGTACCTGGTCTCCTCGCCGGTCCTGCGCGGCCTCGAGCTGCGCATCGACCGCGAGGGCAAGGGCATCGCCGAGGTGGTGCGCAGCGTGCTCCTGCCGCTGTGGAACGTCTACTCGTTCTTCTGCCTGTACGCGAACACCGAGGGCCCCGCGTTCACGGCGCGCGTCCGCAGCGACCAGACGGGGCGGCTCGACCGCTACGCGCTCGCGAAGACCCGCGAGCTGGTCGACACGGTGCGCGAGCGCATGGACGCCTACGACCTCGGCGGCGCCTGCCAGGCCGTGACCGGCTTCCTCGACGCGCTCACCAACTGGTACGTCCGGCGCAGCCGCGAGCGCTTCTGGCGCGCCGGCCTGGACGACGACAAGCGCGACGCCTTCGACACGCTCTACACCGTGCTCGTCACGGTGGCGAAGACCGTGGCGCCGCTCCTGCCCTTCGTGGCCGAGGAGATCTACCGGGGCCTGACCGGCGAGCTCTCCGTGCACCTCGCCGACTGGCCCGACGCCGAGGCGCTGCCCGCGGACCCGAAGCTCGTCGCCGAGATGGACCGCGTGCGCGACGCCGCCTCCGCGGCGCGCACGCTCCGCGAGCGCGAGAACGTGCGCGTGCGCCAGCCGCTGGCGTCGCTCACGCTCGCGGGCCCGGGCGTCGCGGACCTCGCGCCCTACGAGGACCTGCTGCGGGACGAGGTCAACGTGAAGGCCGTGCGCCTCGCCGGCTCGATCGAGGAGTGGGCGAGCGTCCAGCTCCAGGTGAACGCGCGCGCGCTCGGACCGCGGCTCGGCACGGAGATGAAGACGGTGCTCGCGGCGGCGAAGCGCGGCAGCTGGCGGACGCTGCCCGACGGGCGCGCGGAGGTCGCCGGCCAGACCCTCGAGCCCGGGGAGTTCCAGCTCCGCCTGCTCCCGAAGCCGGGGGTCGCCTGCGAGCCGCTGGCGAGCAACGACGCGATCGCCGTGCTCGACCTCGTGCTGACCCCGGAGCTGCTCGACGAGGGCGTCGCCCGCGACGTCGTCCGGGGCGTGCAGCAGGCGCGCAAGGAGGCCGGCCTGCACGTCTCCGACCGGATCCGGCTCGTGCTGGTGGCGCCGGAGGACTGGCGTCCCGCCATCGAGCGGCACCGCGACTGGATCGCCGAGCAGACGCTCGCCCGCGGCCTCGAGCTGCCGGCGGCGCTCCCCGACGACGCCCTCTCGCGACACGAGGCCCGCTTCGGCGAGCACTCCCTGGCGATCGGCCTGGCCCGCGTCCCCTGAGCCCCCGTCTCCCGCTGGAGGAGCCCCCATGAGCAGCTACTACGCAGCGAGCATGCGCCTCTACCTGGACCGGCTCGTCGACTGGGAGACGCTCCTGCGGCTGCGCGACGGCGGCGCCCCCGACGTCGCGGGCGAGCTCGGCGCCTTCCGCAGCGTGCTCGAGACGACGGCGCAGCTCGCCGAGAGCTTCGAGCGCCCCGCCCGCGAGCACTGGGAGGTGGAGGCCGAGCTCAGCGAGGACGGCGGCGCGCGCCCGCCCGCGCACATCCGCGCCGCCTACGATCGGCTGCGCGAGGCCGGCCTGGTCTCGCTCATGGTGTCGGACACCTACGGCGGCGCCGCCCTTCCCGGGATGCTGAACGGCTTCTACCTCGAGATGGTCTCGCGCGCCGACACCAGCCTGATGACGGTGGTCGGGCTCCAGACGGGCGTCGCCGGCGACATCGAGAAGTACGGCTCGGAGGAGCTCCGGCAGGCCTGGCTGCCGCGCTTCGCGAGCGGCGAGGTCCAGGGGGCCATGGACCTGACCGAGCCGAAGGCCGGCAGCGACCTGGGCGGGATCACCACGCGGGCGGCCGATCGGCCGGACGGCACGGTGCGCGTCGACGGGGTCAAGATCTTCATCACCAACGGCGGCGCCGAGGTGCACCTGGTGCTGGCTCGCGACGCCGATCACTTCGAGGAGTCGAAGGGCACCACCAACGGCCTCTCGCTGGTGCTGGTGCCGCGGCGCCTGCCGGACGGCTCGCGCAACGGCGTGCGCGTCGCGCGGCTCGAGAAGAAGCTCGGCATCCACGGCTCGCCCACCTGCGAGGTGGTGTTCGAGGACGCCGTCGGCTGGCGGCTCGGCCAGAAGGGCCAGGGCTTCCGGGCGATGCTCGACCTGATGAACAACGCGCGCCTCGGCGTGGCCGCCCAGGCGATCGGCGTGGCAGCGGCGGCGCTGCACGACGCCCACCGCTACGCCCACGAGCGCCAGCAGTTCGGCCAGCCGATCGCGAAGCAGCCGCTGGTGCTCGCCATGCTGGCCAAGATGCAGGTCAACATCGAGGCAGCGCGTGCGCTCCTCTACCACACCTTCGAGCTGATCGACACGAACGCCGCCCGCGAGCGGGCGCTCGCGCGCGGCGACCTGGCCGCCGACGCCGCGAGCCGGATCCGCGAGGCCGTGGAACGCGACGTGGTGCGGATCCGGCTCCTCACCCCCCTCTGCAAGTACTACGCGACCGAGATCTGCCACGACGTCACGCGCGACGCGATGCAGGTCTTCGGCGGGATCGGCTACACGATGGACGCCGACGTCGCGAAGCTCCACGCCGACAGCCTGATCATGACCGTCTACGAGGGCACCAGCGAGATCCAGGCCAGCTTCGCCCTGCGCGAGATGGGCAAGGGCGCGCTCGGCACCATGGTGGCCGAGCTGCGCCACCAGCTCGGCGCGATGAAGAGCGACGCCCAGCGGGCCGAGCTGGCCAAGCAGGTGGACGGCACCGTCGGCCGGATCGAGGAGTGCGCGGCGGTGCTCTTCTCGGACCTCGGCTACGCGCTGTTGCGCGCCAAGATGATCGCCGAGATGGTGATCAACGTGATCGCCGCGACCGAGCTCCTGCGCCAGGTCGGCGCCGACCCCGGGCGCCTCGACCTCGCGGAGGCCTTCGTGCGCCGGCGCATGCTCGAGACCGAGGCGATGGCGCGGCGCATCCGCGAGAACCAGGCGGGCCGCCTCGAGCGCGACGAGCGGATCCTGGCGGCCTACGGAGCCGCCGGAGGCTGAAGGACCCCGGAGGGATCACCCCGGGAGCCGGATCCGCGGACTCGGCGCAGGAGCGCGCCGGCACCGAGCACGATCGGGACGAGGACCGCCAGCGCGAGCCACGGGCGCCGCCCGGTCGCGGCGGCCGGCGCCGGCCCGGTCTCGAGCCGCAGCTCCGACACGCTGACGACGCCGGGGCCGAGCATGCCGACGCCGAGCTCGAGCCGCACCGGCTGCGCGCCGTCGCGGCCCGCCGGCACCGCGAGCGCGAAGCGCCGCGGCGCGGCCGTGCCGTGCAGGGGCGCCGCGGGGTCGCTCGCGTCGAGGGTGCGCGCCACCTCGCGGTGGCCGTCGGGGAAGACCGCGGCCAGCTCGAGCCACGCTTCCGGGTCGATCTCGAAGGCCTCGACGCGGCCGCTGATCCGGCTCGCACCGTGGAGCGCGGGCGCCTCCACGACGAGCAGGACCGTGTGCGAGGGCCCGTCGTGGCCCATCACGTCGGCCGTGCGACGGGTCAGCACCCCGTCGGGGCCGAGCGCGGCGCCGGCGATCCGCAGCGGCTCGTCGGCGCCGGCGCGCACGGCCACGAGCAGGACGAGGCAGGCAAGGGCGTTCGCGGAGCGCACGGGGCAGGCCTCCCCGTCCCCGCTTCGAACGTCCCGCGCTGCGACTTGAGCGAGGCGCCGGCGGCTTCCCGTCCGGGGTATCCTCGCGCTCCGATGTCGGACCGGGTGGACTCGGGAGCCAGGCTCCGCGCGCGCGTGCTCGGCTCCGCCGCCGGCGGCGGGCTGCCGCAGTGGAACTGCGGCTGCCCCCAGTGCGTGCGCGCGCGGGCCGGCGACCCCGACGTGCCCGCGCGCAGCCAGCCTTCGCTGGCGCTCTCCGCCGACGGCGCGCGCTGGTCGCTGCTCAACGCGAGCCCCGACGTACGCGACCAGCTCGCCCGCTTCCCGGCCCTCCACCCCCGCCCGGGCACGCGCGACGTGCCGCTCGACACCGTCGTCGTCACCAACCCCGACCTCGACCACGTGATGGGCCTCCTGGTGCTGCGCGAGGCCCTGCCCCACCGGATCGTCTCGACGCCCTGGGTGCGCGACGTGGTCCTCGAGCACAACGCGGTGTTCCGCCTGCTGGAGCCGGCCTGGGGCATCGTGAAGCTCGACCAGCCGATCGCGCTCGATCGCGAGGGGCAGCTCGAGGCGCGGCTCTTCCCGGTGCCGGGGAAGCCGCCCGCGTGGGCCGCGAAGCTCGCCGCGAACCACGCCGAGGCCACGGCCGGCGTGCGCGTGACGGACCTGCGCACCGGACGCCGCCTGGTGTATGCACCGGGGATCCAGGGGCTGGACCCGGGCACGCTCGCCGAGCTGGAGGCGGCCGACGTGGCCTTCGCCGACGGCACCTTCTTCCGCGCCGACGAGCTCTCGCAGCTCCGCCCGGGCGCGCCCGACGCCCACGCAATGGGCCACGCGCCGATCACGGGCGCGCGCGGCACGCTCCAGCACCTCGCGGGGCTGCGCGCCCGCGTCTTCTACACGCACCTCAACAACACGAACCCGGCCCACGACGCCGGCTCCGAGGCGGCGGCCGCGATCCGCCGCGCGGGCGTCGGGATCGCGACCGACGGGCTCGAGCTCGAGCTCTAGCTCCAGCCCGCGTGGGGCACCCCCGAGCCCCCGCGCACGGGGTATCCTGCCCGCACCGTGAGCTCCCCCGCACCGCCCTGGGACGCCGCCGCCTTCGAGGCGCGCCTGCGCGCCGTCGGCGCCGCGCGCTACCACGACAAGCACCCCTTCCACCTGCGCATGCACGAGGGCGGCCTCTCGCGCGAGGAGATCCAGACCTGGGTGCGCAACCGCTACTACTACCAGACCCGGATCCCGGTGAAGGACTCGGCCATCCTCGCCAAGGCCGACGCGCCGGCCTTCCGCCGCGAGTGGGTGCAGCGCCTCCACGACCACGACGGCCGCGCGCCCGGCGAAGGCGGGCTCGAGCTGTGGCTGCGGCTTGCGGAGACGGTGGGGCTCGCGCGGGACGAGGTCGCCGGCCTGCGCGAGGTGCTCCCGGGCGTGCGCCGTGCCTGCGACGCCTACGTCGAGCTCGTCGAGGGCGCCGATCTCCTGGTCGCGGTGGCCTCCTCGCTGACCGAGCTCTTCGCGGGCGACATCATGACGGTGCGCATCGCCGCCTTCGAACGGCACTACCCGTGGGTCGATCCCGCGGGCCTCGCCTACTTCCGCTCGCGCACCCGCCAGGCGCCACGCGACGCCGCCTTCGGGCTGCGCTTCGTGCAGGAGCGCGCGCGCACGCGCGCCGACCAGGAGCGCTGCGTGGCGGCGGTCGAACGCAAGTGCGAGATCCTCTGGGCCCTGCTCGACGCCGTCGAGGCCGCCCACCGCCGGCCGCGGCTCTCGCCGCACGCGCTCGTGCGCGAGGACGAGGAGGATCCCGCGCGGCTCGTGGCCGTGCTGCCCGAGCGTGCGGTGCGCCTGAACGCCGCCGGCCGCGAGATCCTCGCGCTCTGCGACGGCGGGCAGAGCGCAGACGCCATCGCGCGCACGCTCGCCGCCCGTCATCACGAGGAGCCGCAGGTCTTCGAGGACGTGCACGCCTTCCTGGGCGAGATGACGCGGCTCGGCGTCGTGGCACCGGGGGGTTGAGCGATGCCGGCGCCGCGGCCCTGGAACCTGATCGCCGAGCTCAGCTACCGCTGCCCCCTGCGCTGCCCCTACTGCTCGAACCCGACCGGCCACCGGGCGATCCGCGACGGCCTCGACGCGGGCGCCTGGGGCCGCGTCTTCGCGGAGGCGGCGGCGCTCGGCTGCGTGCACGTCGGGCTCACCGGCGGCGAGCCGAGCACGCGGCGCGACCTCGAGACGATCGTCGGGCACGCGGCCGCGGCCGGCCTCTACGTGCACCTCGTGACCGCCGGGCTTCCGCTCTCGCCCGCGGCGCTGCCGGCGCTGCGCGACGCCGGATTGCGCAGCGTGCAGCTCTCGATCCAGGACGCGGAAGCCGCCGCCTCCGACGCGATCGCGGGGACCGAGAGCTTCGCGCGCAAGCTCGCGGTGGCGCGCGCCGTGCGCGCGGCCGGCCTCGCGCTCACGATCAACGTCGTCCTGCACCGGCACAACCTGGGCCGCGTCGCCGCGCTCGTGGCGCTCGCGCGCGAGCTCGACGCGGATCGCCTCGAGCTCGCGCACGCCCAGTACGACGGCTGGGCGCTGCGCAACCGCGCGGCGCTCCTGCCGACCCGCGAGCAGGTGGCGGCGGCGGCCGCCGCCGTCCGGGCCGAGCGCGGGCGCGCGGCCCGCCCCGAGATCCTGCTCGTCCTGCCCGACTGGTTCGCCGATCGCCCCAAGCCCTGCATGGGCGGCTGGGGACGGCGCCTCCTCGTCGTGGCGCCCGACGGGCTCGTGCTCCCCTGCCACGCCGCCCGCGACCTGCCCGGCCTCGTGTTCTGGAGCGCCGCCGAGCGCGGCCTGCGCGCCTGCTGGGAGGACGCACCCGGCATGAACGCCTTCCGCGGTGAGGACTGGATGCGCGAGCCGTGTCGCTCCTGCCCCGAGCGCGCGCGCGACTTCGGCGGCTGTCGCTGCCAGGCGTTCCGGCTCACGGGCGACGCCGCCGCCGCCGATCCGGCCTGCGCCCGGGCGCCGCGTCACGACGCGCTGCGGGCGGCTCGCGCAGCGCCCGGCAGCGACACCCTCGTGTTCCGCGGCTGATCGCAGCGACGTGTCGGAGCCCGCGACCAGCGCCTGGCTGCTCCTGAGCACGATTGCGCTCGGCACCTCGATCGTGTCGGGTGTGATGGGGATGGCGGGGGGCATGATGCTGCTCGCGACGATGCTGCACTGGATGGACCCGCTGGTGGCGATCCCGGTGCACGGCGTCGTGCAGCTCGCTTCGAACGCGTCGCGCGCGTGGTTCCAGCGCGCGCACGTGCGCTGGGATGCGGTGTGGCGTTTCGCGTGGCCCCTGCTCCCGGCGGGCGCCGCCGGCCTCTGGCTCCTGCGCGCCGCTCCACCCGAGGGCGGGCGCGCCGCGATCGGCGCCTTCGTGCTGCTCGCCACCTGGGCGCCGGGCGCGCTCCGGCTCGGGCCGCGCCCGGGCTCCGACCCGCGCCGCGCGCTCCCGGCCGGCGGCGCGCTGGTCGGCTTCCTCGGCACCACGATCGGCGCGACCGGCCCACTGCTCGCCCCCTTCGTGCTGGCGCTCGGGCTCGCGCCGCCGGCGACGGTCGGCACGCTCGCCGCCTGCCAGGTCTTCCAGCACGGCGCGAAGCTCGCGCTCTTCGGCGCGGCCGGCTTCGACTTCCGGGCCTTCGCGCTGCCGGCCCTCGCGCTCTGCACGGCGGCGATCCTCGGCTCCGCGATCGGCACGCGCCTGCTCGATCACCTGCCCGAGCGTCTCTTCCGCGGTGCCGTGAAGGGGATCCTCACCCTGCTCGCGCTGGAGCTGCTCCTCGAAGCCGTCGCCGGCTTCCTTCGTTGACCGGCCTCCGCCCCCGCCGCTCTGCCGCCGCTCACTCGAAGCGCAGGGCCTGGATGGGGTCGAGGCGGGAGGCCTTCCAGGCGGGGTAGAGGCCGAAGACGACGCCCACCAGGGCGCTGCCGGCGAGCGCGAGCGCGGTGACGGCGGGGTGCACGAGCATCGGCCAGTCGAAGCGCGAGACGAGCCAGGCGGCGGTGCCGAGGCCGGCGGCCAGGCCGGCCAGCCCGCCGGCGCCCGAGAGCACGATCGCCTCGACCAGGAACTGCACGAGGATGCTGCGCGGCCGGGCACCCACCGCCATGCGCAGCCCGATCTCGCGGGTCCGCTCCGTCACGCTGACCAGCATGATGTTCATGATCCCGATCCCGCCCACGACCAGGCTCACCAGGGCGATGCCCGAGAGCAGCAGGTTCATCGTGCGGGCGCCCTCCTCCTGGGCGGCGACGAAGTCGCCGAGGTTGCGCACCGTGAAGTCGTCGAGGGCTCCCTTGCGGATCCGGTGGCGCGCGCGCAACAGGTCTTCGATGCGCGTCTTGGCAAGCGCCGCCCCCTCCGGCGAGCGCGCGCTCGCGAAGATCGTGCCCTCGACGAACTGGCCGAGCTCGCCCGTCTCCACGCGCGAGCGGAAGGTCGAGAGCGGCACGAAGGCGACGTCGTCGTTGTCGGAGCCGAAGGCGGACTGGCCCTTCTCGGCCAGCACGCCGACCACCTCGAAGGGCACCCGGTTCACGCGCACCACCCGTCCGACCGGGTCCGTGAACGCGCCGAAGAGGTTCTCGACGACCGTCTGCCCGAGCACGATCACCTTGCTCGCGCCCTCGACGTCGCCGGCGTCGAAGAGCCGCCCGGCTCCCGCCGTCCAGTTGCGGATCGCGAAGAGCTCGGGCGTCGTACCCTGCACCGACGTGGCCCAGTTCTGGCCTTCGGCCTGGACCTGCGCCGCCGCGGTGAGCTGCGCGGCGACGAGCGCCAGCTCCGGCACCTCGTCGCGGATCGCCGCCAGGTCCGCCCAGGTGAGGCTCGGCTCGGTGCCCGCCCCGCCCCGGGCGCCCCCGGCCTGCGCGGACCCCGAGCGCACGATCAGCATGTTGCTGCCCATCGCCGCGAAGGTCTCCTCGACGCGCGCCCGGGCGCCCGCCCCGATCGAGGTCATGGCGATCACGCAGCCCACGCCGACGATCACCCCGAGCGCCGTCAGGAACGAGCGCATCGGATTGCGGCGCAGCGCGCGCAGCGCGCTCCAGACGGGGCTCACGCCTGCGCGCTCCGCACGGGCGGCGGGGGGAGCGCGGGCGCCGGCGCCTGCCGCAGATCCCGTACGATCCGGCCGTCGCGCATCTCGACCTGACGCGCCAGGCACGCGGCGATGTCGGGCTCGTGGGTCACGAGCACCAGCGTGATGCCCGCCGCCACCAGCTCCTGGAAGAGCGCCAGGATCTCGAAGCTCGTGCGCGTGTCGAGGTTGCCGGTCGGCTCGTCGGCGAGGATCAGGCGCGGCTCGTTCACGAGCGCGCGCGCGATCGCGACGCGCTGCTGCTGGCCGCCCGAGAGCTGGTTGGGCAGCGCGTCGAGCCGGGCGCCGAGCCCGACGCGCGCGAGCGCGTGCGCCGCCCGCGTGCGCCGCTCACGAGCCGGGAGGCCCGCGTAGAGGAGCGGCAGCTCGACGTTCTCGAGCGCGCTCGTGCGCGGCAGGAGCTGGAAGGACTGGAAGACGAAGCCGAGCGTGCGGTTGCGGATCCCGGCGAGCGCGTCGCGGTCGAGCCGCGCCACCTCCTGCCCGGCCAGGCGATAGCTGCCGCGGGTCGGGCGGTCGAGGCAGCCGAGCACGTGCAGGAGCGTCGACTTGCCCGAGCCCGAGCTGCCCATGATCGCGAGCGACTCGCCCGTCTCGACCCGCAGCGACACGCCGTCGAGGGCGCGGACGGCGGCCTCACCGGCCTCGTAGACCTTCTCGAGATCGCGGGCGTCCACCAGCGCTCCCGAGGGCCCCTGGTCGGCTGCGGCTCGCGGCGCGCTCGCCGGGCCCGCCTGCGCCATGCCCTCCGTCACAGGAAGCGACCGAAGCTCGGCCGGCGCTCGGCGGCGGGGCCGGCCGTGCCGGTGATCACGCGGTCCCCGGCGGCGAGCGGGCCGCCCGACACCTCGGTGAGGCGCCCGTCGGTGATGCCCACCTCGACGCGCACCGGCTTCGGGGCGCCGTCGGCGAGCACCCAGAGCACGCGCGAGGCGGCCGAGCCGTCGGCGGGCGGCGGCTCGGCGGCGGCCAGCAGCTCCGCGTCCGGCACGAAGCGCAGCGCCGCGTTCGGCACGACCAGCGCGTCGTCCCGCGACTCGACCAGGAACACCACCTCCGCCGTCATGCCCGGGCGCAGCTTCAGCTCCGCGTTGTCCACCGACACGACGGTGTCGTAGGTGACCACGTTCTGCACGGTCTCCGGCGCGTAGCGCACCTCCTTGGCCACGCCGTGGAAGCGCTCGCCCGGCCAGGCGTCGACGCTGAACTCGACCGCCATCCCGGGCGCGAGCCGCCCCACGTCGGCCTCGGCCACGTGGGTGTGCACCTCCATCTTGCGCAGGTCCTCGGCGATCGTGAAGAGCGTGGGCGCCTGGAGCGAAGCCGCGACGGTCTGCCCGACGTCGACGTCGCGTGAGATCACGACCCCGTCGATCGGTGAGTGGATCGTGGTGTAGCCGAGGTTGGTCTCGGCCTGCGCGAGTGCGGCGCGCGCCTGCTCGCGGGCCGCACGCGCCGATGCGAGCGCCGCCTCGGCCGCCTCGCGCGCGGCGAGCGCGCTGTCGGCGTCGGCCTTGGCGCCGAGGTCCCGTGCGTGGAGGCCGGCAGCGCGCTCGTGCTTGAGCCGTGCGTCGCCGAGGTCGGCCCGGGCGCGGGCCACGGCGGCATCGGCCGCGGCCACGTTGGCGCGCGCGCGTGCCACCTCGCTCTCGAACAGCCGCGGGTCGATGCGCGCGATCACCTGGCCGCGCGTGACGGGCGTGTTGAAGTCGGCGAGCAGCTCCTGGATCCGGCCCGACACCTGGCTCCCGACCTGCACCTCGACGAGCGGCGAGAGCGTGCCGGTCGCGGTGACGCGCGCGGCGATCGGGCCGCGGGCGGCCTCGGCCGTCTCGAAGCCGGCCACGGCTCCCCGCTCGCCGGAGCCGCCGCAGGCAGCCAGCCCGCCGGCCAGCAGGACGGCGGCCGCGAGGGCGGCAGCGAGGCGGGGTCGGGGCATGGTGGCTCCTGGCGGATGTGCGCCCATCAGATAGCGAGGTTGGACGCACGGCGCGGCGCTTCGCTCTACGGCCCGCGGGGGAGAGCGGCCCGACCCGGATCCGGACGCCCGCTCCGCAATCCCGCAACCACCGTCCGCGGACCCGCCTCGTGGGGTGACCCGGATGGGAAGGACGGGCTTCCAACCCGGGGGCCGCGATCCGCGACCCCGGGGCCACGGGAGCGGCGGCGGGCCGGCGCGCGCCCGGGCGCACGTGCGCGTCGCGGCCCGCGGCCTACGTCGCGTGCCGGTGCCCGTGCCGGTGATGGATGTCGGGCCAGTGCGGATGGCTGTGCCGGAAGCGCTCGTGCCGGTGGGCATGGCTGTGCCGGAGGGTGCGCTCGAGGCCGGGGTGCTCGTGGAGGTGATGGCCGTCGTCGTGGCGATGGCTGTGGATGTGCTCGAGCGCCTCGTGGACGTGCGGGTGCGCGTGCTGACTCCGGAAGAGGGCCCCGACCGAGACGAGGAGGAGCAGGAAGGCCGCTCCCTGGGTGAGCGCGAAGGGCTCGCCGAGGAGGGCGAACGAGAGCGCGGCACCGGCGAAGGGCGCCGCCGCGAAGATGGCCTGGGCGCGCGTGGCGCCGAGCTCGTGGGCCGAGAGGATGTAGAGCGCGATGCTCGCGCCGTACGAGGCGGCCCCGACCAGGAGAGCCGCCAGCAGGAGCGGCGCCGAGGCGCTCAGCGGATCCGTCGCAACCCCGATCGCGAGGTTGGTGACGCCGGCCACGGTGCCCTTCACGAGCGTGCTGCGCGCAGGAGTGATCCCGTCGATCAGCGCGGTCAGGTGATTGTCGAGCCCCCAGCATGCGCAGGCCGCGGCAACGAGCAGCGCCGCCAGGGCGTCCGGCCAGCCGCCGCCCGCGAGGATCGCGCCCGCGAGCACGATGCCCGCCACCCCGAGCCACCCGGTGCGACCCAGGTGCTCGCGGAAGAGGGCGACGCCGAGCACCGCGGTCGCCCCCATCTCGAGGTTCGAGAGCAGGGAGACCGAGCTCGCGAGCGTGAGCCGCAGCGCCAGGAGGAGGAGCACCGGCCCGAGCAGACCGCCGAGGAGGACGGCACCGGCCAGGCGCGCGGCGTTGCTGCGGTCGAGCGCGATCCGCGTGTGCCGCCGGCGCTCGAGCACGAGCAGGGGAGCCATCCCGATGGCTGCCCCCAGATAGAGGAGCCCGGCCAGCTGGAACGGCCGGAGCGACTCGAGCAGGATCTTGCTGGCCGGGATCGAGGCGGCGAAGAGCAGCGCCGCGAGCAGGGCGAGGGCTGACCCGTACATCCTCCGTCTCCGCGGCAGCCCCTCTACGAAGGGGCGATCTCACCGCCCGGGAGGGTACCGCGGCGCGCGCGGCCCTCTTTCGGCTTCAACGCGCTGCGCTCTCGCTTCGCTCGCTGGCCCGCTCGAAGCGCGCCAGCGTCTCGACGTGGCGGGTGTTCGGAAACAGGTCGCAGGCCACGAGCTCGGCGAGGCGCAGGCCGCCCGCCGCCTGGAGGCGGGCCGCGTCGCGCGCGAACGAGTCGAGGTCGCAGCTCAGGTAGACGAGCCGCGCCGGCGGCGCGGCGGCGAGCGCCGCGAGCACGCCGGGATCGAGCCCCTTGCGGGGCGGGTCGGCGATCACGAGCTCGGCGCCGGCCAGCGCGCCGAGGGCGTCGCCGGCGGGCGCCGCGATCACGCGCGCCCGCGCGCGGTGGGCAGCGGGCCGGGCGGCGAGGCCGAGCGCGAGCCCCAGCACCGCGTGGGGCGCGCTCTCGACGAAGGTCAGGGCCGCGCTGCGCCCGAGCAGCCCGAGCCCGATCGCGCCGCAGCCGGCGTAGAGCTCGGCCACGCGCACCCCGGGAGGCGTCCAGCCGTGGACGGTCGCCACGAGCCGGTCGGCGAGGTCGAGGTGGCTCTGCCCGAAGGCGCCGGGAGGAAAGAAGACCGTGGCGCCGCCGATCGTCTCCCGGACGCAGCCCGCCGAGCGATCGGGAGGACCGCCTACGACATCATCCGGTGTCAGACGATACCAGGACGGCCCGAGCACCACGTTCGTACGCTCGGGCTGGCCGTTCCACCAGAGGCTGTGGAGCGTCCCGCCGAGCGAGGCCTCGAGCGCGCGCGCGAGCGGCAGGAGCGGCGCGGGCTCGTCCGCGTTGCCGACCAGCACCACCTGCGCGCGCCCGCTCGCGCGCTCGACCACCACCTGGAGCGCGCGCAGCGCGCCGCGGTGGGCGCGATCGGCGTAGGGCGGGGTGCCGGTCGCGCGGATCGCCGCGCGCGCCGCCGCGGCCACCCGGTTCACGAGCGGGTGGTGCACGCCGCAGCGCGGGATGTCGGTGATCCGGTGCGAGCCCGCCTGGAAGATCCCGAGCTTCGGCGAGCCGGCGCGGCCGCGAACCATGAGACGCGCCCGCACCCGGTACCCGAGCGCGGCCCCGGTGAGGACGCCGGGCGCGGGCGCGCCCGCCTCCGCCGCGATCCGGGCCAGGCGCGCGAGCGCCTCCGGATCCACGCCGGGCTCGCCGTAGCGCGGGCAGCCCGGGCAGGGCGGGCGGTGCGGACAGGGCGCGATCGCGGGCGGCTCGGGCGGCACGCGACCCCGGTAGCACGTGGCCCCGCGCGCGGGAATCCAGGGCTGCGCGGGCCGGTCGGATCCGTGGCCCCTGCTCGCGAGCGACTAGCCCGGGTGGATCCACCACGAGGTGAGGATCCAGACGCCGTAGACGAAGGCGCTCACCACGAGCGTCGCGACCGTGAGGTCGAAGGTGCGCCGCACGGTCTCCCAGCCCCCCGGATCCTTCCGCTCGTCGCTCGATCCGTGATCCATTGCGAGACCTCCTCCGCGAAGCCGGCCAGCCACCGCCCATGCGGCGCTCGCCATGCCCGGAGCGCCTGCAACGGACGTGCCCCCGGATCCGGCGGGTCTGCCCGCGGGCGCCGTCGATCGAGGGCCGCCCTTTCTACAAACGCGAGGCGGCGGCTAGAAGCGCCCCGAGCGCAGGAAGCCGAGCACCAGCAGCGACCAGCCGCCACCCGCGAGGAGCAGGCCGGCGACGCCGAGCCAGCTCGTGAGCGCGAGGCCGAGGACGCGCGGGCCGACCTCGCTCGTGAGCAGCCAGGCGGAGCCGAGCAGGGTCGCGGCCACGACCGTGGCGAGCGCGCTCCGGTTGGCGCTGCGGCCCTGCTCGCGCACGAGCGTCTCGACGCCCTCGATGCGCGTCTTGAGCTGGAGGTCGCCGCGCCGCAGGTCGCTCGTGATCGAGCGCAGGTCGGCGGGCACGGTGCGCACGGCCTCGAGCCAGCTCCGGCCGGTGTCGAGCACGTCGCGTGCGAGCCAGCGCGGATCCGAGAGCCGCTTCAGGTACTGGCGCAGGATGTAGGGCCGGATCGCCCGCAGCGGGTCGAGCTCGGGATCGAGCTCGCGCGCCATGCCCTCGACCGTGGCCAGCGCCTTCCCGATCAGGAGCAGCTCCGACGGCATCACCACGTGGTGTCGTTGCAGCATCTCGAAGAGCCGGCCGATCAGGTCCGCCACGTCGATCTGGCCGATCGGCACCGCCCAGTAGCGGTCGATCAGCTCCTTCACGTCGTGGCGCATGGCGGGCACGTCGACGCGGTCGTCGATCAGGCCCAGCCGGAAGAGCAGCTTCACGATCTTGTCGGCGTCGCGGAGCAGGAGGCCCACCAGCAGCTCGAGCAGCGCGTCGACGGTCTCGGGCTCGAGCGAGCCCATCATGCCCATGTCGATCGGCGCGATCACCTCGCCGGGCAGCGCGAAGAGGTTGCCGGGATGCGGGTCGGCGTGGAAGAAGCCGTGCTCGAAGACCTGCTCCAGGCAGAAGGTGACCCCGACCCGCGCGAGCCGCTGGCGGTCGATCCCGGCCCGATCGAGCCCGGCCAGGTCCGAGAACTTGACCCCGTCGATGTACTCGACCACCAGCACCGCTTCGCGCGAGAGCTCGAGGTACACCTTCGGCACGTGCACCTGCGGGTCGCCGGCGAAGTTCGCGGCGAAGCGCAGCAGGTGGAAGGCCTCGTTCGTGAGGTCCACCTCGCGCGAGAGCGCGCGCTGGAACTCCTCGACGATCGCGCGCGGCTGCCACTGCTCGAGCTCGGGCGCGTTCTGCTCGAGCAGCGCGGCGAGCGCGCGCATGATCTCGAGGTCCGTGCGCACGATCGCCTCGAGGTGCGGCCGGCGTACCTTCACCACCACCTCGTCTCCGCCGTGCAGGCGCGCGCGGTGCACCTGGGCGATCGAGGCGGCCGCGAGCGGGTGCTCGTCGAAGCGCGCGAAGAGCTGCTCGACCGGGCGCCCGAGCGACGCCTCCACCTGGCGGCGCGCCAGCGCGCCGTCGAAGGGCGGCACGTCGTCCTGGAGCTTGCGCAGCTCGTGCACGAGGCTCATCGGGATCAGGTCGGGTCGGGTGGCGAGGATCTGCCCCAGCTTGATGAAGGTGGGGCCGAGCTCCTCGAGGGCGAGCCGGATCCGCTCCTCGGTGGTGTAGCGGACGGCGGCCTCGCGGTTGCGCCGCCAGAGCAGGAGATTGCGGCCCCGCTCGACCACGCTCTCGAGGTCGAGCCGCGCCAGCAGGTCGCCGAAACCCCACTTCGCGACGACCCCCAGGATCTCGCGCAGGCGCTGGAGGTTCTTGACCGTCCGGGGGAGCCGGACGAGGGTGCCGAGCTGCATGGCGGCTAGCCGCCGCCGCCGGACGCGCCCCGGTCGCGGCCGGCGAGCGCGCGCTCGATGCGCGCCAGGCGCTCCTCGATCGCAGCGAGCCGCGCGCGGAGCCCCTCGTCGGCCGGCGCCGCCGCGTCGCGCCCGGCCTCG
The DNA here is from genome assembly GCA_035063765.1 of Deltaproteobacteria bacterium. Taxonomy (NCBI): domain Bacteria; kingdom Pseudomonadati; phylum Myxococcota; class Myxococcia; species Deltaproteobacteria bacterium. The sequence continues at coordinate 87,697 of JAPSFT010000003.1, read as the reverse complement.
CGCGCGGCCCGCCCCACGGCCTCCGCCGTGCTGCGCCAGACGCCGCGCAGGGGGGCCACCACGCGCTCGTCGAGCCAGCGCCGGTGCGTCTCGGCCGCGGCGACCACGGCCTCCTCGATCTCCGCCGCCTCGGCGCGCCCGAGGTCGCCGCGCGCGACCAGCTCCTCGAGCACGCGCCGGGCCTCGGCGCGCGCCGACTCCGCGAGCGCGCCGCCGCCGCGCACCAGCACCCGGGCGATCGCCTCGAGGTCGGCCATGGCGCGGGAGCATCGCCGAGGGCCCGGCGAGCGTCCAGCCGACCGGGCTAGGATCCGTGCGCCTCGCCACCCGCTGCACCCGAGGAGGAACCCGTGCCGCACGTTCGACCTGCAGGAATCGCCCTCGTTCTCGTCCTGGCGGCGCCCGCCGTCGCCGGCGCCCAGCCCGCCGCCGCCAGCGACGAGGGCACCATCCAGTACCGCCAGAAGGTGATGAGCGCGGTCGGCGCCGACATGGGCGCGATCGGCGACATCCTGAAGTACGGCCTGCCCTTCCAGAGCGCGCTGGTCGCCCACGCGCAGTCGCTGTCGAAGCACGCGGACCTGGCGGCGGCGGCCTTCGAGCGCAAGGTGGTGGCGGGGCCCACCGACGCGAAGCCGGCGGTCTGGGAGGAGCCCGAGCGCTTCCTCGAGAAGATGCGCGCGATGAAGGCCGCGGCCGACGAGCTCGCCGAGATCGCCGCCGACAGCGAGGCGACGCCGGCCGCGATCGGCACGCGCGTGAAGGCCCTCGGCGACTCGTGCGGGGACTGCCACAAGGTCTTCCGCAAGCCCAAGGAGGAGTCCTACAAGCGCGCGTCCGGGGCGTAGGTGCGCGGGCACCGCACGAGGGCGGCGGCCGCCGCCCTCGTGCTGCTCACGGCGGCGCCGCCGGCCGGCACCGCTGCTCCGGAGGATCTCGTGGCGCGCGGCCGCGCCGTCTTCGAGGCGGCGGGCGGCTGCACCTGCCACACCGACCTCGAGGGCGGTGGCCCGCCGCTCGCGGGCGGCCGTGCCCTTTCGACACCGTTCGGAGTCTTCCGCTCGACCAACATCACGCCCGACGCGGAGACCGGGATCGGCCGCTGGAGCGACGCGGATTTCCAGCGCGCCATGCGCGAGGGCCGGGCACCCGACGGCTCGGCGTACTTCCCGGTCTTCCCCTACCCCTCGTTCACGGGCATGAGCGACGAGGACCTCGTCGCGCTCCGGGCCTACCTGTTCTCGCTGCCCCCCGTCTCGCGGGCGAACCAGCCACACGAGGCCTGGCCGCCCTTCCGCTGGCGGATCGCCGCCCGCGCCTGGCAGGAGCTCCACTTCCGGCCCGCGCGCTTCGCGCCGGACCCCGCGCGCTCGCCGGCCTGGAACCGCGGTGCGTACCTCGTGACCGCCGTGGCCCACTGCGGCGAGTGCCACACCCCGCGCACCGCGACCGGCGCGCTCGACCGCACGCGCTGGCTCGCCGGCACCGCCGAGGGTCCCGACGGCGAGCTCGCCCCCAACATCACGCCGCACGACGCGACCGGGATCGGCCGCTGGACCCGCACCGACCTCGTCTGGTACCTCCAGACGGGGCTCCAGCCGGACGGCGATCACGCCGAGGGGCTCATGGCGGAGCTGATCGAGCACGGCTTCCAGCACGTGCCGCGCGCCGACCTCGAGGCGATCGCGGACTCCCTCGACTCGGTGCCCCCCGTCGAGCACGAGCTGCTGCGCCGGTAGAGCGCGCGGACACGCCGCCGCGGCAGCGCCTCGCCATCGCGCGGAGCGCCCGGGGCGAGAGCTTCCCCCGCCCGCCGGCGCATCTCGTCGCGCGCCGGCGCCACGTTCAGTACGCGAGCCGCAGGCCGGGCCGGGGCCAGGGGAGCGCCACGAGGCGGCCGGTGCCCGAGAGCGTGGCGTAGGCGGTGCGCAGATCCGGCCCGCCGAAGCACAGGTTGGTGACGAGCGGGTCGGGCAGGGGCACGTGCTCCACGCGCGCGCCGTCGGGCGCGATCGCCGTGATGCCGCCGTTGCCGATGGTGGCGACGCAGACCCAGCCCTCCCCGTCGACGGCGAGCGAGTCGAAGAGCTGGAGGCCGGGGAGGCCGGCGAGGAGCGTCCCGCCGTGGCCGAGGAGGTCGAGGGCGGGCCGGACCTCGCCCGGCGCCGCGACCTCCCACCACCAGACGCGGCCCGTGAAGGTCTCCGCCGCGTACACGCGGCGGCCGTCGGGCGAGAGGCCGACGCCGTTCGGGGCGTCGAGCGGGTAGACCACCTCGCGGATCTCGCTGCCGTCCGCGCGCGCCCAGTAGAGGCCGCCGCGGTCGCGCTCGCGCTCGCGGATCTTGCCGTGGTCGGTGAACCAGAAGCCGCCCGTACCGTCGAAGACGAGGTCGTTCGGGCCGCGCAGGGGATGCGCGCCACAGCGGTCGTAGAGCACGCGCACGGCGCCGGTCGCGAGGTCGATGCGTTCGATGCGGCCGCCCGAGTAGTCGTGCGCCTGGTGGCCGGGGATCGTGAGCCCGCCCACGCTGTACCACTCGAAGCCCCCGTTGTTGCACACGTAGAGCGCGCCGTCGGGGCCGATCGCGGCGCCGTTCGGACCGCCGCCCGGGGTGGCGATCGTCTCGCGCCCGCCGCCGGGCCGGAGGCGCGTCACGCGCCCGGCCTGGATCTCGACCAGCACGATCGACCCGTCCGGCAGCCAGACGGGGCCTTCGGGAAAGGCGAGACCGCTGGCGATCTCGTCGAGCTTCGGGGCGGCGTCCATGGCTCCTCCGGACCCGGGGACGCCGATTCTACTCGCCCCGGCCCGGGGCGCGCCCTACGCTCCGTCCATGCCCCGCGCGCCCCGCGTCGCTCCCGCCGTCGCCGAGCTGCCCGGCGCCGTCTACTCGCCGCTCGGCGAGCGCCTGCGCAGCCGCGTCGGGCCGGTCTTCCCGCTCCACGTCGGCGACACCTGGCGCGATCCCTTCGAGGGTGGGCGCATGGAGGACCTGGCGCAGGCCGCCCACCCCGGGATGAACCGCTACAGCGCGACCCACGGCGTGCCGGAGCTGGTGGACGCGCTCGTCGAGAAGGTGCGCCTGCGCAACGGGCTCGCCTGCGAGCGCGACGGGCTCCTGGTGACGGGCGGCGCCACGGCCGGGCTCTCCCACGTCGTGGGCGCGCTCACCGAGCCGGGCGACGAGGTGCTGATCCTGTCGCCCTTCTGGCCCTTGATCCGCGGCATCGTGCAGGGCTGGCGCGCGCGCGCGGTCGAGGTGCCCTTCCACGATCGCGTCGGGTCGGCCGCGGAGGCGGTCGCCGCGGTGGCGGCGCTCACGACGAAGCGCACGGTCGCGCTCTACGTCTCGACCCCCTCGAACCCGACCGGGCGCGTGCTGCCCGCCGACCAGCTCGAGGCGCTCGCGCGCTTCGCCGAGCGCGAGAACCTGTGGCTCGTCGCCGACGAGGTCTACGAGGACCTGCTCTACCGCGGCGAGCACGTCTCGATCGGCCGCTTCGCGCCCGAGCGCACCGTGACCGCCTTCTCGTTCTCGAAGTCGTACGGGATGGCCGGCTACCGGGTCGCCTACGTGGTGGGCCCGCCTGCGGTGGTGCACGAGATCCAGAAGCTCCACGTCCACTCGACCTACTGCGCGCCGACGCCCTCGCAGCACGCGGCCCTGCGCGCGCTGCGCGACGGGGACACCTGGCTCGCCGAGACGCGCCACTTCTACCAGCGCGCCGGGGACGACGCCGCGAGGGTGCTGGGCGTGGCGGCGCCGGACGGCTCGACCTTCCTCTTCCTCGACGTCTCCGACCGGCTCGACGAGCGCGGCATGCTGGGCTTCCTCGAGGACGTCTTCGAGGACGGGGTCGTGCTGGCGCCGGGCGCCTCGGCGGGCCGTGACTACGCGGGCTGGGTGCGGCTGTGCTTCACGGCGGCGCCGCCCGAGCAGGTGGCCACCGCCGTGCGGCTGCTCGCGAAGCGGCTCGGGATCGCGGCGCCCGCGACCGGGAGCGCGGCACCCGCGTGAGCCCAGCGACGTGATCCCGCCCTCGGAGCGCATCGCCGAAGTGCTGGCGCGCGAAGCGGCCGGCGGGCGCGTGCTCGTGCGGGGCTGGCTGCGCACGGCGCGCCACACGAAGGGCGTCTCCTTCCTCGAGCTCGGCGACGGCTCGTGCATGGCCGGCCTCCAGGTCGTCGCCGGGCCGGAGCTCGCGAACTACGAGAGCGAGCTGCGCGGGCTCGTGACCGGCTGCGCGGTGGAGGCGGCGGGCGAGCTGGTGGCGTCACCGGCCGCGGGCCAGCGCTTCGAGCTGCGCGCCGAGCGGGTCGCCCTCGTGGGCCCGGTCGGCGACGACTACCCGCTCCAGAAGAAGCGCCACTCCTTCGAGTACCTGCGCACGATCGGGCACCTGCGCCTGCGCACCAACACGCTGGGGGCGGTGCTGCGCGTGCGCCACGCCGCCGCCCGCGCGATCCGGCGCTTCTTCGACGAGCGCGGCTTCCTCGAGCTCCAGGCGCCGATCGTGACCGCCTCCGACGCCGAGGGCGCCGGCGCGCAGTTCCGGGTCACCACGATCCACCCCGGCGAGCCGCCGCGGACCGCGGACGGCGCGGTCGACTGGAGCCGGGACTTCTTCGGGCGGCCCACCTACCTCACCGTGTCGGGCCAGCTCGAGGCGGAGATCGCGGCGCTCGCGCTCTCGCGCGTCTACACCTTCGGTCCCACCTTCCGGGCCGAGCCCTCCAACACGAGCCGCCACCTCGCCGAGTTCTGGATGATCGAGCCGGAGCTGGCCTTCTGCGACCTCGACGGCAACGTCGAGCTCGCCGAGGCCTTCCTGCGCCAGGTGGTGCGCGAGCTGCTCGACCGCTGCGGCGAGGACCTGGCCTTCTTCGACGAGCGCATCGAACGGGGCCTGCGCGACGCCCTCGCCCACGTCGCCGACACGCCCTTCGAGCGCATGACCTACACCGAAGCGGTGTCACGGCTCGAGCGGAGCGGCAAGACCTTCGAGTACCCGGTGTCGTGGGGCGCCGACCTCCAGAGCGAGCACGAGCGCTGGCTCAGCGAGGAGCACGTCCGGAGGCCCCTCGTCGTGACCGACTACCCGCGCCAGGTGAAGGCCTTCTACATGTACCTGAACGACGACGAGCGCACGGTGCGCGCGATGGACGTGCTCGTCCCGCGGGTGGGCGAGATCGTCGGCGGCTCGCAGCGCGAGCACCGCGCCGGCGTCCTCGAGCGGCGCATGCGCGAGACGGGCCTCGACCCGGCGCCCTACTGGTGGTACCTGGAGCTCCGCCGCCACGGCGGCGTCCCGCACGCCGGCTTCGGCCTCGGCTTCGAGCGCCTGCTCCAGTTCGTCACCGGCATGGCCAACATCCGCGACGTGATCCCGTTTCCGCGCACGCCGGGGTCGGCGGAGTTCTGAGGGCGCCCGGGGCCCGCGCGCTCCGGCCCCGTGCGCGCTCACCCCGCCCACGGGTCGTAGCTGCCGAAGCTCCACACGTTGCCCTCGAGGTCGCGGCAGGTGTAGTCACGGCCGCCGTAGTCCTTGTCCTCGAGGGGCAGCACGATCTCGGCGCCCGCCGCGCGGGCGCGCGCGCAGTGGGCGTCGACGTCGCCGACGATCGCGTAGACGGTCTGGGTCGAGACGCCGCCCACCTCCGCGGCGGTCCGTACCAGCGCGCCGTAGGCGTCGCCCGCGTGCCGGCTGGCGGAGCCGAGCATGATCATGCCGTGGCCGAACGAGAGCTGGGCGTGCGCGATGCCGCCCTGTTCGTCGGGGACCACGAGCTGCTTCTCGAAGCCGAACGCGCGACACAGCCAGTCGATGGCCTTGGGCGCGTCCCGGTAGCGCAGGCAGGGGATCACGGTCGCCGTGGTCTGCTTCGCGAGGGACATGGGGACTCCCTTCTTCGTGGCGGCGGGGCATCCGGGCCCCGCGCCTCGAGCATGCCAGGTCCCGCCGGGCCGTCTCGTCGGAATCTTCCGGCCGGCGACGCCGCCAGCGCCCCGGATCCGTCCAGCACGGAGCCGGCCAGCTCGCCCGGGGTGCGGCCGGAGAGCTTCCGGGGCGATCCCGGTTGAAATCCCCTGACGGTGCAGTTACCAAGCCCTCCAGCCGAGAAGACCTGGCAGGGCCAGGAGTCCGGCGGGGGGGATGGATGAAGGCACCGTCGATCGGGCTGCGCCGCCTGGCGGCGCTCGTGCTCGCGGGCGCGCTCGCCGCGGCACTCGCCTGCGGCCGGGGCGGCGAGAGCACCTCCTCGGGCGCGGCGGCGGGCGGCGGCGTCGGGCCGATCGCGGTCGGCCACTTCGCGTCGCTCACCGGCGACACGGCCACCTTCGGGCAGAGCACCGACGCCGGCATCCGGCTCGCGGTCGAGGAGATCAACGCCGCGGGGGGCGTGCTCGGGCGTCCGATCGAGGTGATCTCCGAGGACGACCGCTCCGTCACCGAGGAGGCCCGCACCGCCGCCCAGAAGCTGATCCAGCGCGACGAGGTGGTGGCGCTGCTCGGCGAGGTCGCGAGCTCGCGCTCGATGGCGGCGGCGCCGGAGGCACAGCGCGCCGGGGTCCCGATGATCTCGCCCGCCTCCACGAACCCGAAGGTGACCGAGGTCGGCGACTACGTCTTCCGCACCTGCTTCATCGATCCCTTCCAGGGCGCCGTCATGGCGCGCTTCGCCTTCGAGGACCTGGGCGCGCGCAAGGTCGCGATCCTCTCCGACTTCAAGCAGGACTACTCGGTCGGGCTCGCCGACTTCTTCCGCAAGAAGTTCCGTGAGCTCGGCGGCACGATCGTGGCCGACGAGCGCTACACGAGCGGCGACATCGAGTTCCGCGCGCAGCTCACGACGATCCGCGCTGCCGAGCCCGACGCCGTCTTCGTGCCCGGCTACTACACCGAGGTCGGGTTGATCGCCAAGCAGGCCCGCGAGCTCGGCCTCGACGTGCCGCTGCTCGGCGGTGACGGCTGGGACTCGACGAAGACGCTCGAGATCGGCGGCAAGGCCGTCGAGGGCTACTACTTCTCGAACCACTACGCGGCGGACTCCGACAGCCCGAAGGTGCAGGACTTCGTCCGGCGCTTCGAAGCGAAGGTCGGGAGCAAGCCCGACGCGATGGCGGCGCTCGGCTACGACGCTGCCGGGATCCTGGCCGACGCGATCCGGCGCGCGGGCACCACCGACGGGCCAGCGCTGCGTGACGCCATCGCCGCCACCCGGGACTACGACGGGGTCACGGGCCGGATCACGATCGACCGCGAGCGCAACGCGCGCAAGGACGCCGTGGTGTTGAAGATCGAGGACGGGCGCTTCCGCTTCTTCCGCTCCGTGCCCGCGAGCTGATTCCCGTCCCCGGTGGAGCAGTTCCTCCAGCAGCTCCTGAACGGGATCGCCTGGGGCGGCATCTACGCGCTGATCGCGCTCGGCTACACGATGGTGTACGGCGTGTTGCGCCTCATCAACTTCGCCCACGGCGAGGTGTACATGGTGGGCGCGATGACCGGCTACTACGTGGCGCACGCGCTCGGGCTCGCTCGCCAGTCCTCGCTCGCCGGCCTGCTCGTCGTGCTGGCGGCCGCCATGGCCGTCTGCGCGCTGCTCGGGGCCACGATCGAGCGCGTCGCGTACCGGCCGCTGCGCTCTGCGCCGCGGCTCGCGCCGCTGATCACCGCGATCGGCGTCTCGCTGCTGCTCCAGAACGCCGGGCAGCTCGTCTTCGGCGCCGACCCCAAGTTCTTCCCGCCGCTCCTGCAGGCGCGCGAGGTGCTCCGGGTCGGCGCGCTCGCGGTCTCGAACATCCAGCTCACCGTGGTGGCGACGGCGCTCGTGCTGATGGCGGCCCTGCAGCTCGTCGTGATGCGCACCCGCTTCGGGCGGGCGATGCGCGCGGTCTCCGTCGACGCGCCGGCCGCGGCGCTGATGGGCGTCCCGGTGGACCGCGTGATCACCGGCACCTTCGTGCTCGGCTCGGCGCTCGCGGCCGCGGCGGGCATCCTGGTCGGGCTCTCGAACCCGAAGATCGACCCGCTGATGGGCCTGCTCCCCGGCCTCAAGGCCTTCGTCGCGGCCGTGCTCGGCGGGATCGGCAGCATCCCCGGCGCGATGGTCGGCGGGCTGCTGCTCGGGATCGTCGAGACGCTGGTCGCCGGCTACCTGTCGAGCACCTATCGCGACGCGATCGCCTTCGTGATCCTGATCGCGATCCTGCTCTACCGGCCGACGGGCCTGTTCGGCAGCGAGCCGGCGGAGAAGGTCTAGTGCGGGCGCGGGGCCTGCTCGGCGTGGCGGCGGCGATCGTGCTGCTCGCGCTCGCGGACTGGGCGCTTCCCCAGATCCTGAACCGCTACTACCTGACGATCCTGGTCCGGATCCTGGTCGCGGTGCTCGCGGCCACGAGTCTCCAGCTCGTGAACGGCTTCACCGGCCAGTTCTCGATCGGGCATGCGGGCTTCATGGCGGTCGGCGCCTACGTGTCGGCGGCCTTCAGCGTGTACCTGGGTGCGGGCTGGCTCGCGAGCCTGGCGGCCGTCCTGCCCGCCGGGATCGCGCGGCTCGCCTACTTCCCGCTGCCCCTGCTGGCGGGCGGGCTCGCGGCGTCGCTCGCGGGGCTGGTGGTCGGGGTGCCGTCGCTGCGCCTGCGCGGCGACTACCTCGCGATCGCGACGCTCGGCTTCGGCGAGATCATCCGGATCGCGATCCTGAACGTCGACACGGTGGGCGGCGCGCGCGGCTTCTCGCTCTCGGCGCCGGCGGGCGTGGACCTGCGCTACGAGGGGATCGGCGTGATCGGCGCGGTGGTGGCGCTCTCGGTGTTCGTGATGGCCAGGCTCGTCTATTCCGCGGGCGGGCTCGCCTTCCGCGCCGTGCGCGAGGACGAGACGGCGGCCGAGGCGATGGGGATTCCCACGACGCGCGTGAAGGTCGAGGCCTTCGTGGTCGCGAGCTTCTTCGCGGGCGTGGCGGGAGCGCTCTTCGCGCACGCCGAGGGCTACGTCCACACCAACAGCTTCACCTTCGTGCGCTCCTTCGAGATCGTGGCCTTCGTGGTGCTCGGCGGGCTCGGCTCGCTGACCGGCGCGGCGCTCGCCGCCGCCGTCCTGACCGCCGCTCCCGAGCTGCTGCGCGGGCTCGGGGAGTGGCGGATGATCCTCTACTCGCTCCTCATCATCGTGACGATGATCCTGCGCCCGCAGGGGCTCCTGGGCTCGCGCGAGCTGTCGTTGCGCTGGCTGCGCCCGCGGAGCACGGCCGTCGCGGGGAGGCCCGGGTGACCTCGCCCGAGCCGCACCCCACGAGCGAGCTGCTGGCGCTCGACGGCGTGACGGTCCGCTTCGGCGGCCTCACCGCGGTGTCGGGGCTCGACCTGCGGGTCGGCGCCCACGAGCTCGTGGCGCTGATCGGGCCGAACGGCGCCGGCAAGACCACGGCCTTCAACGTGATCACCGGCGTCTACGCGCCGGCCGCGGGGCGTGTCGCCTTCGACGGGGTCGAGATCGGCGGCTGGCGGCCGAGCCGGATCTGCCGGCGCGGCATCGCGCGCACCTTCCAGAACATCCGCCTCTTCCGCGGCCTCAGCGCGCTCGAGAACGTGCAGGCGGCGCTCTCCGGCGCGCATCGTTCGGGCCTGCGCGACGTCGTGCGCGGTCCGGCCTGGCGCCGCACCGAGGCCGCCCACGCCGCGCGCGCGCGCGAGCTGCTCGCGCGCGTCGGGCTCGAGCGCTTCGCCGAAGGACGCGCGGACTCGCTGCCCTATGGCGAGCAGCGCCGCCTCGAGATCGCCCGTGCGCTCGCCACGGGCCCGAGGCTCCTGCTCCTCGACGAGCCGGCCGCCGGCATGAACCCGTCCGAGAAGGAGGCGCTGCGCGAGTTCGTGGCGCACGTGCGCCGTGAGTTCGGCATCGCGATCGTGCTGATCGACCACGACATCCCCTTCGTGATGAACCTCTGCGACCGTGTCGCGGTGCTGGACCACGGCGAGAAGATCGCCGAGGGCACGCCCGAGGCCGTGCGGCGCGACCCCAAGGTGATCGAGGCGTACCTGGGAACCGGGGAAGCCGCGTGAGCGCCGGCGCGCCGCTGCTCGCCGTCGAAGGCCTCGAGGTGGCCTATGGTGCGATCCGCGCCCTGCGCGGCGTCGACTTCGTCGTGGAGCCGGGCGAGATCGTGACGCTGATCGGCTCGAACGGAGCCGGGAAATCCACGCTCCTGCGCGCGGTGAGCGGACTGCTGCGCCCGGCGGCGGGCCGCATCACCTTCGAGGGCCGCGACGTGACGGGCTGGCGCGCGGACCGCCTCGTTGCCGCTGGCATCTCGCACGTGCCCGAAGGCCGGCGCATCTTCGCGAACCTCAGCGTGCGCGAGAACCTCCAGATGGGCGGCTATCTGCAGCCCGCGCGCGAGGCGGAGGGGCTCGAGCGCGTGCTCGCGCTCTTCCCGCGCCTGCGCGAGCGCCTCGCCCAGCCGGCGGGCACGCTCTCGGGCGGCGAGCAGCAGATGCTCGCGATCGGCCGTGCCTTGATGGCGGAGCCGCGCCTGCTGCTCCTCGACGAGCCCTCGCTCGGCCTGGCTCCCCTGCTGGTCCGGCAGATCTTCGAGATCGTGGGCGAGATCAACGCCCAGGGCACGACCGTGGTGCTGGTCGAGCAGAACGCGCGCCAGGCGCTGCGCGTGGCGCGGCGGGCCTACGTGCTCGAGACGGGCGTGGTGGCGCTCGCCGGCGACGCCAGCGCGCTCGAACAGGACCCGCGTGTGCGCGAGGCGTACCTGGGCGGCGCGGCGGGCTGAGGGGCGCTGTCGGGAGCGGACCCGATCGCCGTCGCCCGGACCCCGGCTTCACGGCCGGGCGTGGTCGCCGTACCCGAGGACCGCGAGCCCGCGCGGCCCGTGCGCGCCGAACACCAGGGTCTGCTCGATGTCGGCGGTCTTCGAGGGCCCGCTGATCCAGGTCAGGTGGTGGGCAGCGAGCGCGTCGGGTGGTAGCAGCCGGAAGGCCGTGTGCAGGTCGCCGGCGACCCGCGTGGCGTCGAGCAGGATCAGGACGCGCTCGGCAAGGAAGAGCAGCGCGCGCTGGGGCGCGTCGCGGCCGAGCACCGCCACGGCGCCGCACTCGCCGGCAGCGACCTCGCCCCGCACGATCGCCACGGCCACGTCGGCGAACGCGTGCGGCGCGGCCTGCGCGCTCGCGAGCTCGAGGCCGGGAGGCACGGGGGACGCCGGATCGGCGAGCAGCGCGGCCGCCGACGGCTCGGCCACGACCCGGCCGCCCGCCGCCCACTCGCGCGCGATCCCGAGCGCCTCGCCGGCGAGCGCCGTGCGCGCCACCGGGCCGTAGGCGGCGCCACCCACGCTCGCGAGCCCCGCCGCGAACGCATGCCAGCTCGCGTCCATCGCCGGTGCGGGGTGCGCACCCGGATGCGCCACCGCGTGCCTCACCCCTCTCCGGACCGCCCCGAGAACCCGCTCCCGCGCGGCAAAGGGCGGGGACAGTCCCGGCGATTCGGCGATTCTCCTCATTGCCGGACTCCGAACCGCTCCGAGAATCGCCGAATCGCCGGGACTGTCCCCAGGAGGGGCCAGGCGAGGCGGGCGAGGCGGGTCGCGGCCCGCCACAGGCGCGGGTGCGCCAGCAGGTACGCCGCGAGCCGCGCGTAGCGCACGATTGCGGGTGAGGGCTGCGGCGCGTCGAGCCGCCAGGCGAGGAGCTGCTCGTGCAGGTCGATGCGGACGGGGCACACCGCCGTGCAGCTCCCGCACAGCGACGAGGCCCAGGGCAGCGACCCCCCTTCTTGCGGCGCGAGCGCGGGCGCGAGCGCCGCACCGATCGGACCGCCCACGGCGGTGCCGTAGGCATGGCCACCGGCGCGCCGGTACACCGGGCAGGTGTTGAGGCAGGCGCCGCAGCGGATGCAGCGCAGCAGGCGGCGCCGCCCGGGGTGGGCGAGCAGGCGGCTGCGGCCGTTGTCGACGAGCACGACGTGCAGCTCACCCCCTGGCCGCGGCCCCGTCAGCACGGTCGTGTAGGCACTGATCGGCTGGCCGGTCGCGCTGCGTGCCAGCAGGCGCAGCAACACCGCTGCGTCGTCGAGGGTCGGTACCAGCTTCTCGATCCCGACGCAGGCCACGTGCAGCGGGGGTAGGGCGGTTCCGAGATCCGCGTTGCCCTCGTTGGTCACGAGCACGAGCGAGCCCGTCTCGGCGATCGCGAAGTTCGCACCGCTGATCCCCGCCTGCGCCACCAGGAAGCGGGCACGCAGGGCCTCGCGCGCCACGGCCATCAGCCGCGCGGGATCCGTCTCGCCGGCGGGGCTTCCCATCGTGCGCTCGAAGAGCGCGCCGATCTCGCCCCGCGTGCGGTGGATGGCCGGAACGATCAGGTGTGAGGGCGGCTCGTGCCCGAGCTGCACGATGCGCTCGCCGAGGTCGGTGTCGACCACCTCGAACCCGCGCGCCTCGAGCCACGGGTTGAGACCGCACTCCTCCGTGAGCATCGACTTGCTCTTCACGACGAGTGTGGCGCCGTGCGCGCGCAGCAGCGCCTCGACCGTCTCGCACAGGCCGCGCGCGTCGCTCGCCCAGTGGACGACGGCGCCCGCCGCGCGCGCCTGCGCCTCGAAGCGCTCGAGCAGCAGGTCGAGGTGGTCGAGGGCGTGGTCCTTCAGCGCCGCCGCGCGGGTGCGCAGCGCCTCGAAGTCCGGCACCGCCGCCACCGCCGCATCGCGCTTCACCCGCAGCTGCCACACCGCCGCGTCGTGGCGCGCGAGCGCCGCCTCCGGCAGCACCGCCGCCGCGCGCCGGTCGATCGGCAGCTCGAGCCCGCGGGACCGCAGTGGCAGCGCCCTCATCGGTCGAGGCCCTTCCGGAGCAGCTCGCCGAGCTTCTCACCGAGCTCGCCGCCCTTGTCGCGCAGGGTGCGCTTCAGCTCGGCGGCGGCCACCGCCCGCGCCGTCCGGGCGATCAGCGCGTCGGCGACACGGCGGCCGATCTGCTCGGGGGTCGCGCCGCGCTCGCCGCCGAGATCGCGGAGCTCGACGGAGCCGAGCCGCAGCTCCTCGGGCTCGCGGCCGAGCGCAGAGGCGTCGACGACGAGCGTGCCCTCGGCGATCGTCAGCTGCTCGACGCGAACCCGCGTCGCTCCCTCGGGCTCGGTGCCGGGCGCTTCGCGCCGCGCGGGGGGCGTGCCCTCCGCCCGCGCCGCGCTCCGCTCCGCTGCCTCGACGCGATCGGAGTAGTCGCCGACGTTGCGGCGCAGCGCGTCCACGTTCATCCGGCCGTCGGCGCTCAGCACGACCGTGACGCGCGGCTCGCCGACCCGGATCTCGGGTACGACCAGCGGGCTCCCGCGCAGCGAGGCCGGCTCGATCGCCACCTCGATCCCGGCCAGCGAGACGGCGGTGCCCGGCGGGAAGCCCTCGGGGTTGCCGACCGTGATGCCGCGGATCGTCCCGCGCCCTCCGCGCAGGTCGAGATGGACACCCTCCACGCGCACCGGTGCCAGCGCCATCGCGGAGCCCTGCTCCTCGATCGCAGCCCGGACGCGCCCGTCGAGCGAGAAGCGCAGGAACCAGAACAGCGCGCCCGCGACGACGGCGAGCCCGATGGCAACGACCAGGAGCACGCGCCTCATCGACCCTCCCGTGGCTGGCGATGGTAGGCGACGCGCCTCGACAGGCACGCGCGCCGCGGGCTACCCCTGCGCGATGCGCCGCACGGCCAGCACCGTCCTGCTGCTGCTCGCGGCCGCCTGCGCCGGAGCCGGGCGGGACGCGGTTCGCGCTCCCGCACCCCTCGTGTGGCAGGCCGCCCATGGCCGCGACCACCCGCTCGCCGGCCGGATCCGCGAGGTCGCCGCCGGCCGCTGGATCGACGAGGACGCGCTGCTCGACGCGCTCGCCGTGGCCGACCTCGTGCTGGTGGGCGAGCGCCACGACAACCCCGACCACCACGCGCTCCAGGCGCGCATCGTCGCAGGCCTCGTCGCCCGCGGCCGCCGCCCCGCCGTCGCCTTCGAGATGCTCGACGCCGGCGACGCTCCCGCGATCGCAGGGGCCCTCGCGGCGCCGGGCGACGCCGCCGCCCGCGCCGCCGCGCTGCGCGAAGCGGTCGCCTGGGACGCGAGCGGCTGGCCGCCCTTCGCCCTCTACGCGCCGCTCTTCGAGGCCGTCCTCCGGGCCCGGCTCCCGATCGTCGCGGCCAACCTGCCGCGCAGCGAGCGGCACGCGATCGGCCACGGCGGCATCGCAGCGCTCCCGCCCGCGCGGCGCGCCGCGCTCGGCCTCGACGCGCCCGCCGATCCCGGAGAGCGCCGCGCCCTCGCCGAGCAGATCCGCGAGGCCCACTGCGGCCACGCGCCCCCTGCGATGCTCGAGCGCATGGTGGACGTGCAGCGTGCCTGGAACGCACAGCTCGCCCGCGCCCTCGCCAGCGCCGCCGCCGCGACACCGGACGAGGCCGCGCTGCTCGTCGCCAGCGCCGCCGCCGCGACACCGGACGGGAGCGCGCTGCTCGTGGCCGGCAACGAGCACGTGCGACGAGACCGCGGTGCCCCGCGCTGGCTCGCGCGCTTCGCCCCCCGAGCGCACGTCGCGAGCGTCGGCCTGCTCGAGATCGACCCGGACGACCCGGCGGCCGATCCCAGCGCGGGCGCACCCTTCGACTACGTCTGGCTCACCCCGCGCGCCGACCTCGCCGACCCCTGCGAGAAGTACCGCGAGTCGCTCGAGAAGCTGCGCGCCCCGCCCTGAGCCGCGCCCTCACTCCTTCGGCTGGATCGCCGCGAAGCGCTCGCTCGCGTCGAGGTACTCCTCGACGAGCTTCACGATCACGTCGCGGGTGGAGCGCCGCTCGTTCATCATCCCGACCACCTGGCCGACGGGATTGAAGGCGACCGGCTGGGCCTTGGCGGCGTACCGCGTCGTGCGCGAGACGGCGTCGGCCGTGACCATGAACTGGAGCGGCATCCCGAGCGGCTTCGGGTTCTCGGGCTGGTCCCAGGCCTCGGTCCAGTCGTTGCGGAGCATCCGGCAGGGCTTCCCGGTCCAGGCGCGCGAGCGCACGGTGTCGTGGCTCGTCGCCCGCAGCAGCGACTCCTGCTGCGGGAGCGGCACCTCGGCCTCTTCGACGGTGAGCCAGAGCGAGCCGGTCCAGACCCCCTGGGCGCCCAGCATCAGCGCCGCCGCCATCTGGCGCCCGTCGCCGATCCCGCCCGCCGCGAGCACCGGCACCGGCGCCACCGCGTCGATCACCTGCGGCCACAGGACGAGGCTCCCGATCTCGCCGGTGTGGCCGCCCCCCTCGGTGCCCTGCGCGATCACGAAGTCGACCCCGGCCTCCTTGTGCTGGAGCGCGTGCTTGACGCTCCCGCACAGTGCGCCGACCAGGCGCCCGCTCGCCTGGATCTCCCGGATCACGTCGGCCGGCGGCGTCCCGAGCGCGTTCGCGACGAGCTTCACCTTCGGGTGCTTCAGGATCGCCTCGACCTGCGGGCCCGCCGTCGCCGCCGTCCAGCCGAGCAGCTCGCGCGCGTGCTCGCCCTCGGGCAGCTCGGGCACGCCGTGCTCGGCGAGCAGGCGCTTCGCGAAGGCCCGGTGCCCGGCCGGGATCATCTCGGCGAGCTTGTGCTCGAGCGCGCCCGCGTCGAGCGCCTCGCCCTTGCCCGCGTACTTCTGGGGGATCACCACGTCGACGCCGTAGGGCTTGTCCCCGATGTGGTCGTCGATCCACTTCATCTCGATCTCGAGCTGCTCGGCGCTGAAGCCGACCGCCCCGAGCACGCCGAGCCCGCCGGCCTTCGAGACGGCCACCACGACGTCGCGGCAGTGGGTGAAGGCGAAGATCGGGAACTCGATGCCGAGGCGTTCGCAAAGCGGGGTGCGCACGAAGGCTCCTTCGCAGCAGGGCCACTAAAACTAGAACATGTTTCATTCCCTGGCACCGGCGCGGGGCCGGTCCGGGAGGCGGCGGGGATCAGGTCGCCGCAAGCACCTCCGCCAGGTGGATCGTCCCCGGCCCCCGCGCGCCTGGGGTCGCGCGCCGGATCCCGTCGAGGTGCAGGAGACAGCTCGTATCGGTCCCGACGATCCACCCGGCGCCGGTGGCGGCGAGGTCGGCGAGCCGGGCGCGGCCGATCCGCTCCGAGAGCTCGGGCGCCTCGACCGCGAAGACGCCGCCGAAGCCGCAGCACTCGTCGCGCGCCGGTAGCACGAGCTCGAGGCCGGCGACGGCACGCAGCAGCCGCTCGGTGGATCCCACCTCCGTCGTGCCCTCCGGCCGGGCTCCCTCCCCCACCCTCTCGCTCGGCCGGCCGAGCCCGAGCTCGCGCAGCCCGTGGCAGCTCGCGAGCAGCGCCACCCGGTGCGGGAAGCGCGCCCCGACGTCGACCACGCCGCGCTCGCCGACCAGGAACTCGCCGAGCTCGAAGGTGCGCTCGCAGACGCGCCGCCCGGCCGGGTCGAGGCCGACCCCGATCCCGGCGTAGTGGCGCCGCAGGGTGGCGACACAGCTCGCCGATGGACACACGATCGTGTCGTAGGCCGCGAAGCGCTCGAGGTGGGCGCGGGCCAGGCGCGCGGCCTCGGGCGCGAGGCCCAGGTTCAGGAAGGGCTGGCCGCAGCAGGTCTGGTCGGGGTCGTAGGCGACCTCGCAGCCGACCCGCTCGAGGACCGCGACGGTGGCCTCCGCCACCCGCGGCGCGAGCTGGTCCACGTAGCAGGGCACGAAGAGGCCGACGCGCATGGGCGGACCCACTCTACCCCCCGCCGCGAGGCAGGGCCCCGCCCCGGCGCGGCGCTTCAGCCGCGCTCCGGGCGACCCGATCCAGGACGGATGGCTCGCGCTGCGCAAAGGCTCCGCCCGTGGGTCGCTGCCGGGCTCGCCTGGCTGCTCGCGGCGCTCCCCGCGGCCGCCGGGGCCGAGCGCCGCCACGACGACATCCCGGCGCGCACCTGGAGGACCCTGCGGCGGGTCCCCCGCCAGCTCGGGGTCGCGACCGGACGTGCGCTGCGCGAGCTCGAGGCCGGCGTCGAGCAGGGCCGGCGCGAGCTCGACCGTTTGGACCCCCCCGCGCGGCCGCCCGCGCTGCCCCCCGATCCCGAGCGCGCCGGCAACGACCCGCTCGGGGCGGCGCTCCCGCCCGATCCAGGAGCCTGGGATCCGGCGCTCGACCCGCTCTTCGACGGCGCGCCGGCGCCGGAGCCGGCCGCTGCCCGCGCTGCCCCCGCCGCCCTGCCCCCCGCGCCGCACGCGAGCGGTACGAACGGCTGGGCGGCCGGGCTCGCCGCGCTGCTCGCGACCGCCCTCGCCGGCGCCTGGCTCACGCGGCGGCGCCGCCCGAGCGCCGGCGCACTCGCAGCGGCGCCCGCACCGCCGGAGGCCGCACCGCCGCCCCCGCCGGCCCACGAGCGGACCACGCACCCGCGTGACCCTGGCCCTCCGCCGGCCCGCGAGCGCACCACGCGCCCGCGCGACCCCGCTCCCGTGCCGGCCCGGCCCGCCACGGCGGCGGCCGCCGCCGAGCGCCCCACCCCGTTCCCCGTCACCGGCCGCTACGAGCTCCTCGCCGAGATCGGGCGCGGCGGGATGGGCGTCGTCTACCGGGCGCGCGACCGGCGGCTCGACCGCATCGTCGCGCTCAAGCGCCTGCCCGAGAGCATGGAGACCCGCCCCCGCGCGGTGCAGCTCCTGCTGCGCGAGGCGCGCAGCGCCGCCCGGCTCAACCATCCCCACATCGTGACCGTCTACGACGTCGACCACGAGGACGGCGCCTACTTCCTGACCATGGAGTACCTCGAGGGCCAGCCGCTCTCGAGCCTGCTCGCGCGGCGCGGCCGCTTCCCGGCGGCCGAGGTGGCCTGGCTCGGACGGCAGGCCGCCGCGGGCCTCGGCTACGCGCACGAGCGGGGCATCGTCCACCGCGACGTCAAGACCGCGAACCTGTTCCTCACCCGCGGGCGGATCGTGAAGGTCATGGATTTCGGGCTCGCCAAGGTGATCGACGCCGTGCGCCGGCGAGCGACACGCATCGGTGGCACTCCCGACTACATGGCGCCCGAGCAGACGCTGGGCCTCGAGGTGGACGGGCGGGCGGACCTCTACGCGCTCGGCGCGACGCTCCACGAGCTGCTCACCGGGCGGGTGCTCTTCGAGGAGGGCGACGCGATGCGCCACCACCGCGAGACGCCGCCCCCCGATCCGCGGGAGCGGGCGCCCGGGACGCCCGCCGCGCTCGCCGAGCTGGTGCTCGAGCTCCTCGCCAAGGAGCCGCGCGGGCGTCCGGGCTCGGCCGCGGAGGTGGCGGAGCGGCTGCGCGCGATCGAGCTCGCGGCGGCGCCCCGCCGGGTGGGCTAGCCCGGGCTTCAGCTCGGGGTCCAGAAACCCGATCCGGGGCAGGTGCTTGGAGCTTCCGAAAGCCCCGCGCGCCGGAATCGGTGCGGGAGCGCCCCCGTACGCCGGGTGGCGTGCGTCCTCGCGGTGCTGGGGCTCGCCCTGCTCGGCACGCCGGCCCCGGCGGCCGAGGAGCCGAGCGGCGCGGCCCGGGTCTGGCGGGCGATCAAGCGCGTCCCGGGCCAGATCGGGGCCGCGACGAAGAAGGCGGCGCGCGGGATCGGCGACGGCTTCGACCGCAGCGAGGAGGCGCAGCCCGCCGAACAGGAGACGGTCGCGAAGCCCGCGCCGAAGCCCGTCGGGCGCCCGTCTCCGCGAGCGGCACCGCGGCGGCCGCCCGCCCCCGCGCCGGTCCCGCTCGCGCAGGAGCCCCTCGCTCCCCTGCCGCTTCCTCCGCCCCGGCCCGAGCGGCCGCCCGCGGCGCTCGCGGCCGAGCCCGAGCTGCTCCGGGACGGGCTCGCCCACCTGGGCCTGCGCCGCCTGGCGCTGCTCGGGTTCTTCGCGGCGGCCCTCGCGGGCGTCGGCCTCGCCTTCGCCCGCCGGCGCCAGCCATCCTCGCCAGCGAGCGCGGCGACGCCGGCAGCCGGCGCTCCCGGGCCCGCGGCGCCGGAGCCGGCGTCGCTCCCCTCCGCCTCGTTCGCGCCGACGATCCCGCTGCCGCTCGCGCCCGTGCCCGAGCCTCCGCCGACGAAGGCCTTCCCGCGCGACACCGTGCGCGTCCCTCCGGGCGGGCAGAAGACGACCGTCCGGCACACCGCGACCGCCTTCGACGCCGCCGCCCTCGACGCCCGCACCGAGGCGGCCCTGGCCGAGGCGCTGGCGAGCGACGCCGCGTCTGCGACGCCGTTCCCCGGCGGCGGCCGCTACGAGCTGCTCGCCGAGATCGGGCGCGGCGGGATGGGCGTCGTCTACCAGGCCCGCGACAAGCGGCTCGACCGCATCGTCGCGCTCAAGCGGCTCCCGGAGGACCTCCAGACGCACCCGCGCGCCGTGCAGCTCCTGCTGCGCGAGGCACGCAGCGCCGCCCAGCTCAACCACCCCCACATCGTGACCCTCTACGACGTCGATCACGAGGACGGCGCCTACTTCCTGACCATGGAGTACCTCGAGGGCCAGCCGCTCTCGAGCCTGCTCCACCGGCGCAGGCGGATGGCCGCCTCCGAGGTGGCCTGGCTCGGCCGCCAGGCCGCGGCCGGCCTCGCCTACGCCCACGAGCGGCGCATCGTCCACCGCGACGTCAAGACCGCGAACCTGTTCCTGACCCGCGACCGGATCGTGAAGATCATGGACTTCGGGCTCGCCAAGATGCTGGAGGCCGTGCGCCGGCGCTCGACGCGCATCGGCGGCACCCCCGACTACATGGCGCCCGAGCAGGCGTCGGGCGTGGACGCGGACGAGCGCGCCGACCTCTACGCGCTCGGGGTCACGCTCTTCGAGCTGCTCACCGGGACGGTCCCGTTCGACGAAGGGGATCCTGCCCGACACCATCGCGAGACGCAGCCGCCGGATCCGCGCGAGCGCGCCCACGAGCTGCCGGACGCGCTCGCCGACCTCGTGCTCCAGCTCCTCGCCAAGAAGCCCGACGAGCGTCCCGGCTCGGCCGCCGAGGTGGCCGAGCGGCTGCGCGGGATCGAGCAGGCGACCCTGCGCAGGCGCGCGGAGCCCTAGCCGCCCGCCCGGCGCGGCCGCCGCAGGAGCCCTTCCTGGACGACGCTGGCGAGGCGCGCGCCGCTGCGGTCGAGGATCCGGCCCGCGACCCAGGCGCGGCCGCCGTGCGCGATCGGGGTCTCGCTCGCGTAGAGGATCCAGTCGTCCCAGCGCGGCGGCCGGTGCAGCCAGACCGCGTGATCGAGGCTCGCGGGCAGCCGCTCCCGCAGGCCGCCATGCAGGCGCGCCGCCGTGCGCAGGAGCGTGCGATCGCTCGCGTAGACGAGCGCGGCGGCGTGCAGCACGGGATCCTCGGGCAGCCGCCCGCGCGGGCGCATCCACACCAGGCGGTGGGGCGGAGCGGGAGCGCCCGGGCGATCGTCGGCGGGCTGGCACACGCGCACCTCGATCGCGTCGGGGGGCCGGGCCGGCTCGCCGGTCTCGGCGGCGCGCAGGCTCTCCCAGTCGGGCAGGCCCTCGGGCGGGGGCGCCGGGGCGAGCGGCGGCTCGTGCGCGTGGGCCACGCCCTGCTCGTCGCCCGTGAAGCCGCAGGCCAGCTCGAAGACCGGCTCGCCGAGCTGGAGGACGAGCACGCGCCGGGTCGCGAAGCGCCGCCCGTCGCGCACGCGCGTCACCTCGAAGCGGAGCGCCGCGCCCGGGCGCCCGGGGCGCAGGAAGTAGCCGTGGAGCGAGTGGAGCCGCGCGCCCGCGACGGTGCGCGCGGCGGCCACCGCCGCCTGCGCCGCGAGCAGGCCCCCGAACAGGCGCCGCCCCGCCTGCACGGGCGCCGCCGCGAAGGCGCCCGCGCCCCCGGGCTCGAGCTCGAGGCGCGCGAGCAGGCGCGCGAGCGGATCGCCCTCCGGCATCCGGAGACGGATAGCAGCGAAGCCGGCCTCAGTTCGCGGCGCTGGCGTCCTCCGCGGCGGCGGGCGCCGCGAGCGTGTGCTCGCGCGGGACGCCGCCCTCGTCGCGGACCACGCGCAGCGGCGCCTCCCCCTGCAGCGCATCGAGCACCTCGGGCACCGAGAGGCGGCGCCCGCCCGGGCCGTCGCGCAGGATCTGGTCGCCGCGCCGCAGGCCGCGCCGCTCGGCGGGTGTACCCGGGCGCACCACGAGCACGGCGATCTCGCCGATCGGATCCTCGTAGACGACCGCACCCGCCGCGCTCATCGCTCCGTAATCGGACCCGAAGAACGGCACCGCCTCGGACTCGCGGCGCAGCCACAGGCGCCGGCGCGGGTAGTCGATCCGGACCAGGAAGCGCGACAGCACGTCGTAGGCGACCACCGAGTCGCTTCGGCCCGCCAGGTTGTACCAGCCGCGCGGCGACACCAGGGCCGGCACCGGCCCGACGGCGAGCCCCCCGATCGACAGCGAGCGGACCTCGTGGAAGCGCACCTGCATCGGCCCGAGCGTCGTACCGAGGGTCCCCGTGTCCGGGAGCGCGTCGGGGTCGATGCCGACCGAGCGGGCCGCGTCCCCGGAGAGGACCAGGGCGGGCTGCACGCCGGTTTCGAGGAGCAGGCGCAGGGGACGCCCGTCGATCGCGACCTCGAGCGAGGGCCTGTGGGCGGTCAAGGTGAAGGGCACCACCGCCTCCTCGGGCTCCGTGGCACCCTCGGGCACGCGGAAGCGGTCGGGATCCAGGAACCGGACCACGCGCATCGTGAAGTCGATCTCGACCACGTAGGCCTCCAGGAAGTCGCCGCCGACCACGCCATACTCCCAGCCCGTCTTCGAGCCGGTGTCGCTCGAGCTCGTGTCCACCTGGAAGAGCAGGTCCCGGCCGAGGCGCGTCCTGCGCCGGTACGGTTCGCTCTTGTGGCGCCGGACCGAGACGCCGGCCGCGCGTGCGGCCAGGGGTGTCAGCACGCTGATGCTGGCACCCGTGTCGAGCAGCAGCGGGAAGGGCGGCGCGCCGTCGGGCGCCAGGTCGAGGAGGATCCGGTTCGGCTCCTCCGCCTTCCCGAACGGCAAGACGGCGACGACGGCGTCGGGCGGCACGTCGTCCGCGCGGGCGGGCGCGGCGGAGAGCAGGAGGGCAAGCAGCAGGGCGGCGGCCTTCATCGTTCCATCCTACGCGCCGCCGCGTCGGCTGCGGAGCAGAAAAGCGCCTGTGGTAGCGTGCCCACGGGAGGCCGCCGTGATCCGCCTGTACACCGCCACCACCCCGAACGGCCGCAAGGCCTCGATCGCGCTCGAGGAGATCGGCGTGCCCTACGAGGTGCACTGGGTCCACCTCGAGCGCAAGGAGCAGATGGAGCCCTCGTTCCTGGCGCTCAACCCCAACCACAAGATCCCGGTGCTCGAGGACGACGGGCTCGTCGTCTGGGAGTCGGGGGCGATCCTGCTCCACCTGGCCGAGACCTACGGCAAGCTCCTGCCCGGGGATCCGGCCGGGCGCATCCACGCGATCCAGTACGCCTTCTTCCAGACCGGCGGGATCGGCCCGAACCTGGGCCGGCTCGGCGCGCAGCTCCGCAAGCCCCAGGCCGAGCGCAGCCGCGAGATCATGGAGCTGTTCGGCGACGAGGTGTCGCGGCTGCTGGCCGTGCTCGACCGGATCCTCTCGGACGGCCGCGGGTATCTTGCCGGCGAGTACTCGATCGGCGACATCATGCACTATCCCTGGCTGCAGCCGCTGCTCGCCCTCCGGGCGCCGCCGCTCCTCGACCACCCGCGCGTGGTCGCCTGGCTCGAGCGGATCGGCGAGCGGCCCGCCGTCCAGCGCGGGATGCGCGTCCCGGAGTAGCGTGTCCCAGCCCCGCGATCGCCGCGCGATGCTCGGCGACGGCGTCGCCTTCAGCGTGATGGTCGGGATGGGCGAGTCGTATCTCGCCGCCTTCGTGCTCGCAGCGGGGCTCGGCGAGGTGGCCGCCGGCCTGATCGCGACCGTGCCGATGGTGGGCGGCGCGGTGCTCCAGCTCGTGTCGCCCTACGCGGTGCGCCGGCTGCGCTCGCACCGGCGCTGGGTGGTGATCTGCGCGCTGCTCCAGGCGGTGAGCTTCCTCCCGCTCGCCGTCCAGGCCTGGCGCGGCGAGGCCTCGCTGGCGCTCGTCTACCTGGCCGCGGCGGCCTACTGGGGCTTCGGCTTCGCGACCGGGCCGGCCTGGAACACCTGGGTGGGCACGCTGATCCCGGCTGCGGAGCGCGCGCGCTTCTTCGCGCGGCGCTCGCGCTGGTGCCAGGCGGCGGTGCTCACCGCCCTGCTCGGGGCCGGCACGCTCCTCGAGTGGGGCGACGCGGGCGGCGAGCGTCTCGGGCTCTTCGGGGCGCTGTTCGCGGCGGCCGGCCTCGCGCGGCTCGTGTCGGCGGGCTTCCTGGCCAGCCAGAGCGAGCCGGTGCCGCTGCCCGAGGACCACCGCCACGTCTCCTTCCTGGACTTCGGCCGGCGCTTCCGTCCCGGCGCGGCCGGCAACGACGCGCGGTTGCTCGCCTACCTGCTCGCGATGCAGGTCGGCGTGAACGTGGCGGCGCCGTTCTTCACCCCCTACATGCTGGAGCACCTGGCGCTCTCGTGGGCCTCGTTCACGGGACTCGTCGGGGCGGTCTTCGCCTCGCGCATCGTCGCGCTGCCGCTGCTCGGGCGGCTCGCGCACCGCCGCGGCGCGCGCCGGCTCCTGTGGGCGGGCGCGCTCGGGATCGTCCCGCTCCCGGTCCTGTGGCTCGCGAGCGATGCGGTTCCCGCCCTGCTGGCGATCCAGATCGCCGCCGGCATCGCGTGGGGCGCCGTCGAGCTCGCCATCCTGCTCTCCTTCTTCGAACACATCCATGCGTCGGAACGCACCGGCGTGCTCACGATCTACAACCTCGCCAACGCGCTCGCGATCGCCGGGGGCGCGGCGCTCGGCAGCCTGGTCTTCGCCGCCATGGGCGGCGGCCGGGCGGGCTACGCGCTGCTCTTCGCGCTCTCCACCGCCGGGCGCGCGGGCGCGCTGCTGCTGCTCGCCGGCGTGCGCGACGTCGCGGTGCCCGAGGCGCCGCTCGAGCTGCGCACGGTGGCCGTGCGCCCGAACGCCGGCGCCTTGCAGGGGCCGATCCTGCCCACCGCGCAGGCGGACGAAGAGGCCTAGTGCTACCCCGTCGCGCGTGCGGTTTCCGCGGCGCGCAATGGCCTGGCAGCTCCCCCGCCTGCTCCCCGGCCTGCTCTCCAGCCTGCTCGCCAGCCTGCTCACCAGCCTGGCCGGGCCGGGCCTGCTCGCCGCGGGCGCCGTGATCGGGGTGTGCGCCGGGCCCGCGGCGGCGCAGCTCCCGCTCCCGAAGACGCTCGTCACGGCCGAGCCGCCGGCGACACCGCCGGCGCCAGGGCAGCCCGCGGCAGCGGACCAGGCGCCCGATCCGGCCACGATCGAGGCGCGCCGCCGCGAGGTCAGCGCCGAGCGGGAGGCGCTCGCGGCCCGGATCGCCGCGGCGGGCGGCGAGGCCGGCGCGGAGCCCGGCCTCACCGAGCGGGTGATGCTCCTCGAGCGGCTCGAGCGCAGCTACGGGCGCCAGCTCGACGCGCTGCGCCGCCTCGCCACCCAGGGCGAGGTGCTGGCCACGCTCGACCGCCAGCTCGCGAACGGGCCCGGGGCGGAGGTCGGCTCCGAGCCGCCCTTCCCGATCGACCTGCTCGACCGGCTCCTCGACTCCGACGACCAGAAGGCCGAGCGCACGGCGGCGCTCGGAGCGGCGGTGGCCGCCGCGGAGGAGAGCGTCGAGGACGCGAAGCGCACGCTCGAGAAGCGCGAGGCGGAGCGCCGCGCCGCGAAGGAGGCCGCCGGCAGCGGCGCCGACGACCCGGCCCGCGCCGAGGCCGAGCGCGTGCTGCGCCGGACCGAGCTGGCCAGCGAGATCGCCCGCCAGCGCGTGCTGGCCGAGGAGCTCGCGCTCGCGACCGCGCGCCAGGAGGTCGAGATCGAGCGCAAGAACGGGCTGGCGCTGGCTGCCCGGATCGCGTTCGTGGAGGAGCGGCTCGCGCTCGGCGAGGACGAGCTCACCAAGGAGCTCGCGGGGATCGAGCAGCAGGAGCTCCGGCTGCGCGAGGAGCAGCCGGCGGCCGCGCAGGCGGTGCGCTCGGCCGAGCGGCGGCTCGACGCGGTGCAGAAGCGCGCCGACGCCGAGCCGCAGCCGGGCCCCGCGCTGCTCGCCGAGCTCGACGCGCGCCGGATCGGACTCGTGGTGGCCAAGCGCCACGAGGCGCGGCTCGCGGACGAGCTCGAACGGCTCGCCGAGCTGCGCCGGCTGTGGCAGGAGCGCTGGCGCGTGCTCTCGGGCGGGGCGGCGCGCGACGAGCTCCGCACCTGGGCGCGCGAGCTGCCGGGCCTGGAGGCGGACCACGAGCGCGACCGGCGCCTCGTCGAAGCCCGGATCGCGGACGTCGAGCGCGAGCGGACCGCGCTGGCGGCCCGCGCCGCCGCGCCGGCCGAGGGGGCCCCCGGCGAGGAGCAGCGCTGGCTCGCCGAGCAGGCGCGCGAGCTCGACCAGGTGCTCGCGGAGGCACGCGAGCAGCTCGCGGGGCTCGCCGAGAACGAGCGCCTGACCCGGCGCCTGGGCCGCGCGCTCGGCCTGCGCGAGCAGCGTGCCACGCTCGCCGACCGCGCCGCGGACGCCTACGAGGCGGTCGCCTCGGTCTGGTCGAAGGAGCTCGTGGCCGTCGAGGACAACCCGATCACGATCGGCAAGGTGACGACCGCGATCCTGCTCTTCGGGCTCGGGATCGTGGTGTCGCGGCTGCTCTCGCGCGGCTTCGCCGCGCTGGTGCGCCGGCGCAGCGCCCTCGACGAAGGAGCCGTCGACGCCATCCGCAGCCTCGCCTTCTACGCGCTGGTCGCGCTCTTCTTCCTGGTCGCGCTCGACAGCGTGAACATCCCGCTCACCGCCTTCACGGTCGCCGGCGGGGCGATCGCGATCGGCATCGCCTTCGGCAGCCAGGCCGTGGTGAACAACTTCGTGAGCGGCCTGATCCTGATGATCGAACGGCCGATCAAGGTCGGCGACATGGTGGTCTACGCCGACAACACCGGGCGCGTGGAGCGGATCGGCCCGCGCAGCACGCGGATCCGGACCATCGACAACGTCTACCTGATCGTCCCCAACAGCAAGCTGCTCGACAACAACGTCGTGAACTGGACGCTGTCGGACGGCGTGGTCCGCACGCGGGTCACGGTCGGCGTCACCTACGGGACGCCGACGCGCGACGTCGAGAAGCTGCTGCTCGAGTTGATGGCGGCGCAGCCGGAGATCCTCGCGCACCCGCGCCCGGCCGTGGTCTTCGACGACTTCGCCGCCGACTCGCTGCGCTTCCATGCCGAGTTCTTCGTCAAGCTCTCGCCGCTGCTCGACGACCGCGCGGTGCGCAGCCGCCTGCGCCACGCGATCGACGAGACCTTCCGCCGGCGCGGGATCGTGATCGCCTACCCGGTGCGCGACCTCGCTGCCCACGTGCCCGGCCACTCCCCTCCGCAGGGGCACGCATGAGGATCGCCGGCACCGCGAACCTGTTCTCGGCGCGGCGGCCGCCGCCCGGCGCGCACCCCGGCGTCTTCGTGCTGCCCGAGGGGGCCCCCCCGACCCGGATCCGCGCCGTGATCTGGGACGCCGAACGGCTCGAAGAGCGCGAGATCCACGGGCCCGAGGAGCTGCGGGCGGCGGTCGACAGCCCCGGCCTCACCTGGATCGAGGTGGTCGGCCTCGGTGACGGCAGCGTGCTCGGCTGGATCCGCGACGTGCTCGGGGTGCACCCGCTGGCGGTTGCCGACATCGCCAACGTGCCGCAGCGCCCGAAGTTCGACGACTACGGCGAGCGCGACCTCGTGATCGCCCAGCACGTGCGGATCCTCGAGGACGAGGGCGTCGAGATGACCCAGGTCTCGGTGGTGGCGAGCCCACACTGGGTGGTGAGCGTGCTCGAGGAGCCCTGCGACCACCTGTTCGAGCCGCTGCACGAGCGGCTGCGCGCGCACGCCCCGATCCGCCGCATGGGTGCCGACTACCTGGCCTACGCGATCGTCGACGCGGTGATCGACGGCTACTTCCCGGTGCTCGAGTCGCTGGGAGAGCTCCTGGAGACGCTCGAGGAGGACATCCTGGCGCGCCCCGGGCGCGACACGCTGGTGCGCCTGCACGCGGTGCGCCGGGTGCTGATGACGCTGCACCGTACGATGTGGCGCCAGCGCGACGCCCTGAGCCAGATCCTGCGCGGCGACGGCACGCCCTTCGGCGAGGGCGTGCGCGTCTACTTCCGCGACGCCCACGACCACTCGCTCCAGGTCCTCGACGCGATCGAGAGCTACCGCGAGCTGACCGTCGGATTGATGGACGTCTACCTGTCGAGCGTGAGCAACCGGCTGGGCGAGGTGATGAAGACGCTCACCATCATGGCCTCGATCTTCATCCCGCTCACCTTCATCGTCGGGGTCTACGGGATGAACTTCGACTGGATGCCGGAGCTGCGCTGGAGGTGGGGCTACCCGGTGGTGTGGATCGTGATGATCACCGTGGGCCTGGCCCTCCTCGGCTGGTTCCGGCACCGGGGCTGGCTCGGCGACCCCACGGGCGGCGACGACGAGGACGATCCCTGACGAGCGCACGTCCCACGGATGCTCCCGTCGCCCGCCACGGATCTTCGATCCGGCCCGGCCTGCATCCGCGAGAGGCGCTCTAGCGCCTGCGCACCCGCTCGAGCTCGAGCGCGATCTCCGAGGCTGCTCGGCGCAGGTCGACGATCTCCTCGCGCAGGCGCACGATCACGGCGGCGCCCGCCACGTTCACCTCGAGCTCCTGGACCAGCTCGCGCGCCACCCGCGCCCGCTCGAGCATGAACGGCGAGAAGCGGTCGCGCTCCGGTGCGTCGGCCACCAGGACGGCCTCGCGCACCAGCTCACCGGCCAGGCCCTCGTCGAGCTCGAGCAGCTCACAGATCTGGCGCAGGCTGTAGGAGGTCATCGCGGGCCTCCCTTGAGGGCCGCCCGCGGGTCGCGGCCGGCGTAGAGCGGCTCCATGCCCTTCGCGATCTCCTCGAGCTCCGCACCGCGCCCTTCGGGCAGGTCCACGACCAGGTGCAGATAGAGGTCGCCGCGCTCCGCGCCGCCGCGCCGGCCGGCGCCCTTGCCGCGCAGGCGCAGGCGCTGGCCCGGGCGCGCGTGCGGCGGGACCTTCACCGTCGCGACACCGTCCGGCGTCGGAACCTCGACCGACGCCCCGAGCACCAGCTCCGGCAGCGTGACCGGCAGGTCGAGGGCCAGGTCGTCGCCCTCGCGCCGGAAGAAGGGGTGGGGACGCACGCGCAGGGTCAGGTACAGATCGCCCGGCGGGGCCCCCTCGGCGCCGGGCTCGCCCTGGCCGGCGAGGCGCACGCGGGCGCCCTCCGCCGCGCCGGCCGGGATCCGCACGCGCAGGGTGCCGCGGCCCGGCACCTCGAGCCGCACCTCCCGGCCGAGCACGGCGTCGAGGAAGTCGACGGCGACCTCGGCGTGGACGTCGCGGCCCTGGCGCGGAACGCTCCGCCACCCGCGCCGCGCACCGCCGAGCCCCCCGAGGCCGCCGAGCCGGCCCAGCAGCTCGTCGAGATCGACCTCCTCGGCGCCGAAGGCCTCGTGCGAGGGCGAGCGGCGCGCGCCCTCGGACCAGCGCTTGTACGCGCGCGCCTGCTCGGGGTCGAAGCCGGGCTGCAGCCCCTGCACGCCGAACTCGTCGTAGCGGGCGCGCTTCTCGGGGTCGGAGAGGACGTCGTAGGCGAAGGAGATCTCCTTGAAGCGCTCCTCGGCCGTCTGGTCGTTGGGGTTGACGTCGGGATGGTACCGCCGGGCGAGCCGGCGATAGGCCTTGCGGATCTCGTCCTCGCCCGCCTTGCGATCGACGCCGAGCGTCGCGTACAGGTCCTGTTCGTCCATCTCGATGGCCGCGCCCCTCGTCGATGACCGCGCCCCTGGTGACCGCGCCCCTGGTGACCGTGCCCCTGGTGACCGTGCCCCTGGTGACCGGGCTCCTGGTGACCGTGCTCCTGGTGACCGCGTCCCGGGCAGATCGTGGTTCCGCGGCCCGAGGGTATCGCAGCCATCGGCGCGCGAGGTAACCTGCCCGGCCGATGTCGCCGCTGGACCTCGTCCCCTGGCTGTTCTTCCTCGCCCTGATCGGCGTGGTGCTCGCCTTCGACCTCGGCGTGTTCAAGCGCGAGGCGCACGCGATCACCTTCGGCGAGGCCCTGACGCGCAGCGTGATCTACATCTCGCTCGGCCTCGCCTTCAACCTGCTCGTCTACTTCCTGTACGAGCACAACCTGTTCGGTGTCGGCCACCACGTCGGACACCCGCTCGACGGCGGTACCGCGGCGCTCCAGTTCTTCACGGGCTTCCTGCTCGAGTACAGCCTCTCGCTCGACAACGTCTTCGTGATCGCGATCATCTTCAACTACTTCCAGATTCCGCTGGCCTACCAGCACCGGGTGCTGTTCTGGGGGGTCCTGGGCGCGCTGATCATGCGCGGCATCATGATCGCACTCGGTGCCGCCCTGATCTCGCGCTTCGACTGGATCATCTACGTCTTCGGCGGGATCCTGATCCTGACCGCGCTGCGCATGCTCTTCTCCGGCCACGAGAACGTCGAGCCCGAGAAGAGCCCGGTGGTACGGCTGGCCCGGCGTCTCTACCCGGTGACCCCCACGCTCCACGGGGAGCACTTCTTCGTGGACTGGAACGGGCGCCGTGCAGCCACCCCGCTGTTCCTGGTGTTGCTGGTCGTGGAGAGCACGGACGTGATCTTCGCGGTCGACTCGATCCCGGCGATCTTCGCCGTCACCCGCGATCCCTTCCTGGTCTTCAGCTCGAACGTCTTCGCGATCCTGGGCCTGCGCAGCCTCTACTTCGCCATCGCGCCGCTGATGGACAAGTTCCGCTACCTGAAGCTCTCGCTGGTGTTCGTGCTGGCCTTCGTCGGCGTGAAGATGATCCTCTCCCACCACGAGCCGATCCCGACCCGGATCTCGCTGTCGGTGATCATCGGGATCCTCGCGGTGGGCGTGCTGGCGAGCGCGCTGGCCCTGGCCCGCGAGGCGGGGCCGCTGCGCCTGCCGGGGGCCGACCTCGACGCCATCACGCGCTCGACCCTGACCGCCGCCCGCAAGCTGATCGTGCTGGTGCTCGGCGCCACGGTGCTCGTGATCGGCGCCGCGATGGTGGTGCTCCCGGGGCCGGCGCTGGTCGTGATCCCGGCCGGCCTCGCGATCCTCGCCAGCGAGTTCGTCTGGGCCCGCCGGCTCCTGCAACGGCTGCGCAACGAGGTGCGTAGCCTGGTGGGCGCCGGGAAGGGTCGGGGTGACGGCTCCGCCTAGCCCCACCCGCCGGGCTGGACAGTGCTCCGGGCCACCGGTACACCCCCGGCTCGATGAACCGCGTCGCAGCCGCCACGGGCCTCGTCCTCGTCGCGCTCGGCCTCGGGATCTTCGCGTGGAAGGTCTTCGGCTACGGCCTGCCCGTCGTCCCTGGCGACCCGGAAGGCCTGTGGCGGGTGGAGCTCGCGATCACCGTGCGCGGAGGCGGCGCCCGCGGGAGCGTGCGTGCCCCCCTGCCCTCGAGCGGGTCGGGCCAGGAGGTCTACGACGAGCGCTCGGTCGGCGACCGGCTGAGCTTCTCGATCCGGCCCGAGGGGAAGAACCGCATCGCGGTCTGGCGCGGCGAGATCGGCGGCATCCACGACATCGCCTACGGCTATCGCGTGCGGCTCACGCCCCTGCAGCAGGGGCTCTCCGAGGAGGTGCTCACCCCGGCGCCGCGCGAGGTCGTGCAGCGCTTCGGGAGGCCGAGCGCCGCCTTTCCCTCCGACGCGCCGGAGATCACCGAGGTGCTGGACTCGCTGGGCCTGCCCCCCGCCGACGACGTGCCGGGGCGCCTGCGCTCGATCTACGCCTGGATCGCGCACGAGATCCTCACGCTCGAGGGCGGTAGCGACGATGCCCTGATCACGCTCGCGAACCGCGGGGGGAGCGAGCGAGGCAAGGTGGCGCTCATGGTCTCGCTGCTGCGTGCGATCGGCGTACCCGCGCGGCCGGTGCTCGGGCTCGAGCTCGGCGCGGGCGCGCCGGACGAGACCGTGTGGGCGGAGGCGTGGGCCGGCGGCTGGGTGCCACTCTCGCCGACCGGCGCCTTCTTCGCCTCCCATCCCGGCAACCTGCTGGTGCTGCGAACGGGCTCGCTCTCGGGCGTCGAGTCCACCGGCGCGCAGGCGCTCAGCTACCGCTATCACGCGCTGCGCGAGCATCTGGGCGCCGACGAGCTGGCCACCCTGATGGTCCCGCCGAGTCCGGTCTTCGCGGCGCTCTCGCTCTACCGGCTTCCGGTCGCGACCCAGGGCGCCCTGCGCGCGCTGCTCCTGTTCCCGCTCGGCGCGCTCGTGCTGGCGCTGCTCCGCAACCTCGTGGGCCTCCAGACCTTCGGGACCTTCATGCCGGTGCTGGTCGCCTTCGCGCTGCGCCAGGTGGACCTGGGGGTCGGGCTCGCACTGGTGGCGGGCGTGCTCGGCCTCGGCGTCTTCGGCCGCCTCGTGCTCGACCGCCTGCGCCTGCTGCTGGTGCCGCGGCTCTCGATCCTGCTCTGCCTGGTGGTGCTCGGGGTCACGGGCTTCGCGCTGATCGGCAGCAGCTTCGAGCGCCGCGACTTCCTGGCCGGCGTGCTGTTCCCGATCGTGATCCTGACCATGCTCTGCGAGCGCTTCTCGATCGCGATCGCCGAGGAGGGCATGCGCAACGCGCTGGCGCGCATGGGCTACTCGCTGCTGGTCGTGGCGGCCGTGTACCCGATCATGCGCGACCCGCGTGCCGAGCACCTGATGTTCTCGTTCCCCGAGCTGACCCTGGTCGTGATGGGCCTGCTGGTCTGGATCGGCGGCTACACCGGCTACCGGCTGATGGACCTGGTGCGCTTCCGGTCCTTCGCGAGTCCGGCCGAGGGGGCCGCATGAGCCCTCCGGGTCGTCCAGGATGAATCCGCTCCGGGTCTGGCGCGCCCTGCGCCGCCAGGGCGTGCTCGGTATCAACGGCCGCAACGCGGACTACACGCTGCGCTGGAACCCGCGCCGCTGCTACCCGAACGTCGACGACAAGCTCCGCACCAAGGAGCTGTGCCGGCAGGCCGGCATCCCGACGCCGCAGCTCCTGGCCGTGGCGCGCCATCACTTCGAGCTGCGCAAGCTCGGCCCGGAGCTGGCGCGGCTCTTCGACTTCGTGCTGAAGCCGGCCCACGGCGCGATGGGCAACGGCATCCTGGTGGTCCGCGGGCGCGAGGGCGAGCGCTTCCTCGCCGCCGGAGGCCGTAGCGTCGCGCTCGGAGATCTGCTCTACCACGCCGCCGGGATCATCTCCGGTCTCTACGCAATCGGCGGCCAGCCCGACGCCGCGATGGTGGAGGAGCGCCTCGTCGTCCACCCCGAGCTGGCCGCGATCGCCACCGACGGCGTGCCCGACGTCCGCGTCGTCGTCTACCGCGGCGTGCCGGCGATGGCGATGACGCGGCTGCCGACGAGCCGTTCCGGCGGGCGCGCCAACATCCACCAGGGCGCCGTCGCCGCGGGCATCGACCTCGTCTCCGGGCGCACCACCCACGCGATCCAGCAGAGCCGTCCGATCGCGACGCATCCCGACAGCGGCGAGCCGCTGCTCGGGCGCGAGATCCCCGGTTTCAAGGACCTGCTCTCGATCGCGGTGCGCGCGGCCGACGTGACCGGGCTCGGCTACGTCGGCGCCGACCTGGTCGTGGACGCACGGCGCGGCCCCGTGCTGCTCGAGATGAACGCGCGCCCGGGTCTGATGGTGCAGCTCGCCAACCGCGGCGGGCTCCTGCCTCGGCTGCGCGCGGTGGACCGCTCCTGGCAGCCGGACCTGGGCGTCGACGAGCGGCTGGCGCTCGGCGTGCGGATCGCGGGCGCGCTCGTGGACCTGCGGGACGCCGCATGATCCGTGCGAATCGCGGAGCCGGGCTCGCATGCGCCTGCGCCCTCGCCGGGCTCGTGGCGGTGTCGGCTACGCTCGGGGCCCCCGCCCGTGCCCAGCAGGCGCCCGCCCCCCCCGCGCCGGACGTGAGCTACGACGTCGACTACGAGTTCCTGATCGTCCCGACCGAGAACGCCGCGAAGGTGACGATCGCCGTCAGCGATCCGGAGGACGGGCTGCTCTCGCTGCGCTTCGCGCACGATCCCGAGCGCCAGACCCACTGGACGGGCTCGGGCGAGCTCTCGATCGAGGAGCGCTGGGTGACCTGGACGCCGCCCCGGCACGGCGGCGAGCTCCGCTACACGGTGCGCATCGACCACCTGCGCAACGAGCACAGCTACGACGCGCGCGCGACGCGCCAGTGGGCGCTCTTGCGCGGCGACTCCCTGGTGCCGCCCGCGCGCGTGCGCACCGACCGGATGGCACACGCCGTCGCGCACCTGCGCCTGCGGCTGCCGGAGGGCTGGTCGGCGGTGCTGCCCTACCGGCGTCTCCCGGACGGCCGCTACGAGATCTCCAACCCGCGCCGGCGCTTCGATCGCCCGGTGGGCTGGATGGTGTTCGGGCGGCTCGGGACCGTGCGCGAGCGCGTGGCCGGCGCGTCGCTCGCGATCGGTGGACCGGTCGGGCACGGCATGCGCCGGCAGGACCTGCTCGCGATGCTGCGCTGGACGCTGCCGACGCTGCGCAAGATCGCGCCGCTCCCGGAGCGCATCGCGGTGGTGGGCGCCGGCGACCCGATGTGGCGCGGCGGCCTCTCCGGCCCGCGCAGCGCCTACCTCCATACGAGCCTCCCCTTGATCAGCGAGGACGGCACGAGCCCGCTCCTGCACGAGATCGTGCACCTCTGGATGGGTGCGCGCGCCGGACCGGACGGCGACTGGATCGTCGAGGGGCTGGCGGAGCTGTATTCGCTCGAGGCGCTGGTGCGCTCGCGGACGGTGTCGAAGCGGCGCTACGAACGCGCGCTGGCGCGGATCGGGGCGCGCGGGCGCGGCGTGCGCAGCGTGGTGGCGACGGAACGCGCCTCGGGGGCGGTCACGGCACGCGCCGTCGGCCTCCTGCGCGACCTCGACGGGGAGATCCGCGCCGCCAGCGCCGGCGCGCGGGGCCTCGACGACGTCGTGCACGAGCTCGCGACCGCGCCGCAGACGGTGTCGCTCGCGCGCTTCCGCGCCCTCTGCGAACGGGTGGCCGGCGCCCCCCTCCCCGACTTCTTCGCCCGCCGCGAGCTCTCCCGCGCGCCGTAGCCCGGCTACTTCCCGCCGGCGCGGGTACCGCCGTTGCCGGCCAGCGAGAGCTTCACGCGGTCGGGCTCGACGGCGAGCGGGCGCCAGCCCTCGGGGTGGCGCACGTCGCCGGGGTCGATCTCGAAGGTGCGGCGGCCGAGCTGGACCAGCAGCGCGTCCACGTGCACCTCGGCCTCCGAGCCGCCGCCCGAGAAGAGCAGGCTGCGCCGCGGGCCCTCGAAGACGACCTCCACCTCGCTCGGTTCCACGCTCTCGAGCGTCCAGCCCGGCGGCAGGTTGTCGACCACGACCGGCACGCGGCGCGCGAAGCGGTCCACCACGGAGCCCGGCACGAGCAGGAACCAGAACGCGAGCGAGGCGCCGAGGGCGACCAGCGCCTCCGGCCAGCGCCGGGCGACCGCGCGCAGCGCGCCGCGGTCGTCGGGGCGCTTCGACACGCGCTGGAGGAAGCGCCGCAGCTCGGACGCCAGCGCCTCCGGTCCCGGCAGCCGGTGCAGGCTCCCGTCGCGCGCTACCGACACCGTTCCGCGTTCCTCCGACACCACCACGCAGAAGGCGTCGCTGCGCTCGGCGAGGCCCAGCGCCGCGGCGTGACGGGTGCCGCCGCCGCCGAGCTGCTCGCCGTCGGTCGAGAGCGGCAGGTGCAGCGCGAAGCGCCGCACGCGATCACCCTCGACGAGGACGGCCCCGTCGTGCCCCGCCGAGTGCGGGTCGAAGAGCGAGAGCAGGAGGGGCTCGGAGAGCTTGCCGTCGAGCTCGATCCCGCCCGCCACGTGGCGGTCGAGCGGCTCGCGCCCGGCCAGTACGACCAGCGCGCCGATCCGCGCGGCTGCCATCCGGCGCACCGCGCCGACCAGCGCGTCGACGGCGTCGGCGGGCGCGGCCTGCGGGCGCCGGCGCAGCCCCCAGACCGCGAGCTGCTCGAGCCCGCGCCGCAGGTCGTCCTGGAACACCACCACGAGCACGAGCACGCCGACCGCGAAGAAGCCCTGGAGGATCCAGACCGTCATCTGGAGCCCGAGCGCGCGCGCCACCAGGAAGAGCGCTCCGGCGATCGCAACGCCGGCCAGCGCGATGCGCCCGCGCGCATGGCGCACCCAGCCGAGCGCGGTGAAGAGCAGGACCGCGACGATCAGGACGTCGATCAGGTCCGTGAGGCGGACGTCGGGCAAGGGCCGGCTCGCGTGGGGGCGGAACGTGCCGGCGGGTCTAGCACCGTGATAGCGTCCGCTCAATGGCGGAGCGGGCCCGTGGCGGCGAGGCCGCAGCGCAAGCCGCAGCGCGAGCGGGAGCACGAGCGCGGCGGCTGCGCCCCGCGCTCGTCGCCACGGGGATCGCGCTGCTGATCGTGGCCGGGCGCCAGCTCGGTGCGCTGGCGCCCGCGTTCCAGGCCCGGGTCGAAGGCCTCGGCGCATGGGGACCGCTCGTCTTCATGGCCGGCTACGTGCTCGCCGTGCTGGCGTTCGTCCCGGGCTCGCTCCTGACGCTCGCCGGCGGCGCCGTCTTCGGGCTCGCGCGCGGGACGGCCTACGTGTTCGTCGCTGCCCTGATCGGCGCCACGCTCGCCTTCCTGGTCGCGCGCCACCTGGCCCGGCCCTGGGTCGAGCGGCGGATCGCCGCGGATCCGCGTTTCGCGGCCATCGACCGCGCGATCGCGGCCCAGGGCGGCCGCATCGTCTTCCTGCTGCGGCTCTCGCCGCTGCTCCCGTTCAACCTGCTGAACTACGCGCTCGGCCTCACGCGCGTACGCCTGCGCGACTACCTGCTCGCCTCGGCCGGCATGCTGCCGGGCACGCTCCTCTACGTGTACTCCGGCTCGCTCGCCGGCGAGCTCGCCCGGGCCGCCGGCGGTACGCGCTCGCGCAGCCCGGCCGAGTGGGCGCTCCTGGCGCTCGGGCTCGTCGCGACGGTGGCCGCGACCCATCTCGTGGCGCGCCTCGCCCGCCAGGCGCTGCGGGGCTCGGCCGGCGAGGACCTGGCGTGAGCCGGCCCCCGCTCCTGCCCGCGGATCCGCACGACGCCGCGCGGCTCGCCGCGCTCGCGCCGCCCGACTGGAGGAACCCCGAACCGGCCCGGCGCTACGACCTGGTCGTGCTCGGCGCCGGCACCGCCGGCCTGGTCAGCGCCGCGATCGCGAGCGGGCTCGGCGCGCGCGTCGCGCTCGTCGAGCGCGGCCTCCTGGGCGGCGACTGCCTGAACGTGGGCTGCGTGCCCTCGAAGGCGGTGCTGCGCGCCGGCCGCTTCGCTGCCGACGCCCGCCGGGCGCGGGCGATCGGCCTCGCGCCGCCCGAAGGCGCGCAGCCCGACTTCGCGGCCGCGATGGAGCGCATGCGGGCGATCCGCGCCGCGATCGCGCCCCACGACTCCGCGTACCGCTTCCGCGACGAGCTCGGCGTCGACGTCTTCCTCGGCGAGGGTCGCTTCGCGGGCTCCGGGGAGGCGCTCGTGGGCGGGCGCCGGCTCGCCTTCCGGCGCGCGATCGTCGCGACCGGCGCGCGCGCCGCGCTGCCGCCGATCCCGGGCCTCCCGGAAGCCCACCCCCTCACCAACGAGACCGTCTTCGACCTGCGCGAGGCGCCGGCGCGGCTCGCCGTGCTCGGCGGCGGTCCGATCGGCTGCGAGCTGGCGCAGGCCTTCGCGCGGCTCGGGGTCTCGGTGACGCTCTTCGAGGTCGCCCCGCGGCTGCTTGCGCGCGACGACCCCGAGGCGGCCGGGATCGTGGCCCAGGCGCTCGCCCGCGACGGCGTGCGCGTGCTGCTCGGCACCCGCGTCGAGCGCGTGGCGCGCGACGGCGCGGTGCGCCGCCTGCGCTTCGCCGCGGAGGGCGCCGGCGCCGGCGAGGAGGCCTTCGACGAGCTGCTCGTCGCCGCCGGACGCCTCCCCAACGTCCAGGGCCTGGGGCTCGAGGCCGCCGGCGTCGGCTACGACGCGCAGCGCGGGGTCACGGTCGACGACTTCCTGCGCACCACGAACCGCCGCGTCTACGCCGTCGGCGACTGCGCGCTGGAGACCCGGTTCACGCACGCCGCCGACGCTGCCGCCCGGCTCGCGGTCCGGAACGCGCTCTTCTACGGCCGCCAGCGGCTCTCCCGGCTCGTGATCCCCTGGTGCACCTACACCGATCCCGAGCTGGCCCAGGCAGGCTTGACGCCGCAGCAGGCCGAGGAGCAGGGCGTCGCGATCGACACCTACACC
The DNA here is from genome assembly GCA_035063765.1 of Deltaproteobacteria bacterium. NCBI lineage: Bacteria > Pseudomonadati > Myxococcota > Myxococcia > Deltaproteobacteria bacterium. The sequence goes on along the minus strand of JAPSFT010000003.1, from coordinate 50,260 downwards.
GTACCCATGACCGCCAACGACCGCGCCCGCACGGAGGGCGAGACGGAGGGCTTCGCGCGCCTCCACACGCCCAGGGGCAGGGACACGATCGTCGGCGCCACCATCGTGGGGGCGGGCGCCGGCGAGCAGATCGCGCTGGTCGTGGCCGCCATGACCGCCGGCCTCGGCCTCGGCGCGCTGTCCGCCACGGTCCTCCCCTATCCGACGCGGGCCATGGCCGTGACCGGCGCCGCCAACGCCTACCTCCGCACGCGGCTCACACCGCTCGCGAGGCGCATGCTGGGCGTGGTGCTGCGGCTGCCGCACTGAGGCTGGCCGCGGTCGAGCCCGGTCCCGGGATCCGATCGCGCGTTCGCGCTAGCTAGCTAGCGGAACAGCGGCCCGTGCAGCCAGCGCAGGCCGACCGTGACGGCGATCCCGAGCGCGACCACGGCTGGCGAAAGCTCGCGCAGGCCGGGCCGGGTGCCGGCGCCGGTGAAGGGAAGGAACGGTGTCGCCGCGATCCACTCCGCGTAGCCCGGCTGGGTGGCGCGCTTGCGGGCGTCCTGGTGGGCGCAGCCGACGAGGGCGAAGAGCGGGAAGCCGGCCCAGAAGGCGACGTCGGTGGCGAAGCCGTTCCCGGGCAGGTGGAGCAGGCCGGCGAGGCCGAGGCCCATGAAGAGCGGGTGGCGGGTGATGCGGTGGACGCCGCGGGGCTCCCGCAGGCGCCGCTCCTCGGGCAGGCCGACCGTGGCAGGGCTCGGACTCGCCAGGCCCGCGACGGCGATCGTCCAGGCCACGGCCTGTCCGGCGTAGATCGCCCACAGTCCCGCCGTCCCGATCGGGAGCGCCCACAGCAACGCACCCTCGTGTCGATGGGCCAGGTAGACCCAGACGAGCGGCACGAAGCTGGCGAAGGCGACCAGCGAGTAGACGCCGAGGAAGCCGCGCTCGCCGAGCGCGGCGGCGAGCCGTGCCCGCAGGCCCGGGCTCGACAGCGCCACGTGGGTCGCGCCGAAGAGCACCCAGAGCAGGGCCACCGCCACCGCGGGCGACATCAGGCGAGCCCCTGCGCCGCGGCGGCCTCGGCGCGCACCGCCTCGGGCCCGCCGAGGAGCTGCCGGTCGAGGCCGGCGCGCTTGAACCACAGATGCAGGTCACCCTCGTCGGTGAAGCCGTAGCCGCCGTGGACCTCGGTGGCGGTGCGGACGATCGCGGTCGCCACCTCGGCCAGGTGGGCCTTGGCGTGCGCCGCCATCACCGTGGCCTCTTCGGGCCGCTGGTCGAAGGCGTAGGCCGCGTACCAGACGAGCGAGCGGGCGGGCTCGAGCTCGGCGGCCATCTCGGCGCACAGGTGCTTCACGGCCTGGAAGGAGCCGATCGGCCGGCCGAACTGGACGCGCTGCTTCGCGTAGGCGACGGCCATCTCGAGGGCGCGTTCGGCGGCGCCGAGCGCGTCGGCCGCGAGCGCCACGCGGCCTGCGTCGAGCACGCGCGCCGCGGCGCCAGCCACGCCGGCCGGCCCGCCGAGCCAGTCGATCGGCCCCACGCCGTCGAAGCCGAGCTCGGCGACCCGGCGCGTGCGGTCGATCGTCGGCAGCGTCGTCACGGCGAGGCCGGACGCATCGGAGGGGACCAGGACGAGGTGATCGCGGTCGAGCGCGACCAGGAACGCGTCGGCGGCGCCCGTGTCGATCGCGAAGAGCGCCCGGCCCTGGAGGCGGCCCCCGTCCACGCGCAGGCCCGCGTCGGCGCGCCGGCCGCTGAGCTCACCGAGCGCGACGCCGATCCGGGCCGTGCCGCTCGCGAGCTTCGGGAGCCACTCGCGGCGCTGGATCCCGGTGCCGGCTGCGAGCAGCGCCAGCGGCGCGAGCACGGCGCTGCCGAGGTAGGGCGCCGGCGCGGCGGCGCGCGCCAGGCTCTCCATCGCGAGCGCCGCGTCGAGCAGCCCGAGGCCGCCGCCGCCGTGCTCCTCGGGGACCAGGAGGCCCAGCACACCGAGCTCGGCGAGACCCTGCCACAAGCCCGCGTCGGTCCCGGCCTCGCTCGCGGCGATCTCGCGCACGCGCGCGACGGGAAGCTGCTCGTCGAGCCAACGCCGCAGGGTCTGCTCGAGCAGGCGCTGCTCCTCGGAGAGCCCGAAATCCATCGCCGTCTCCCTACGCCTTCGCCTCGCGCGGCAGACCCAGGCCGCGCTCGGAGATGATGTTCTTCTGGATCTGCGCCGTGCCGCCGCCGATGACGAGCCCGAGCGAGAACATGTAGTGGAACTGCCAGAGCCCGCCGGCGCGCTCGTGCCGGGCGCCCCCGTAGAGCGTGCCGAGCTCGCCCATCGCGTCGATCGCGAGCGCCGCGATCTGGTGCGAGAGCTCGCAGCCGGCGAGCTTGGTGACGAGCGCTGCGGAGCCCTCCGGCGTGCCCGCCGGCCCCGGAGGCTCGCGGCGGATCCGGCAGGTGAGCATGCGCAGCGAGTGGTACTTCATGGCGACGAGCCGCCCCTGGAGCCGCATCAGGCGGTCGCGCAGCGCCGGGTCGTCGATCGCGCGGCGGCCGTCGCGGGTCTCGGCCTGCATCAGCTCGACCAGGCGCGCGAGCGAGGACTCGAGCTGCCCGGTCGCGGCCAGCATGTTGCGCTCGTGCGTGAGCGTGGTGTTGGCGATCTTCCAGCCCTCACCGCGCTTGCCCACCACGTTCGCCTGTGGCACGCGCACGTCGCTGAAGAACACCTCGTTGAACTCGGCGTGGCCGGTCATCGTGGCGAGCGGGCGGACCTCGATCCCGGGCGTGTCCATCGGGATCAGCACGTAGGAGAGGCCGCCGTGCTTGCCGGCGCCGGGCTCGGTACGGATCAGGCCGAACATCATGTCGGCCTGGTGCGCGGTGGTGGTCCAGATCTTCTGGCCGTTGATCACGAAGTCCGTGCCGTCCTCGACGGCGCGCGTCTGCACGTTCGCGAGGTCGCTGCCGGCGTTGGGCTCGGAATAGCCCTGGCACCAGACCACCTCGCCGCGGATCGTGGGCGGCACCCAGCGGCGCTTCTGCTCCTCGCTGCCGTGCTCCAGCAAGGTGGGGACCAGCATGTCGGGCCCCTGCCCGCCGATCCCCGCCGAGACACCGGCGCGTGCGAACTCCTCGTCGAGGAGGACCCGGATCAGTGGATCCGGCGCGGCACCGTAGCCGCCGTACTCCTTCGGGATCGTTCGCGCGGCGTAGCCGTGCTCGATCAGGAGCCGCTGCCAGTCCAGGATCGCCGCGCTGCGCGTGGCACCGGCCAGGAGCTGGCCGCCGCGCGGGGCGCGCTCCTTGTGGAGCTCGAGGAACTCGCGCAGCGCGTGCCGGAAGGCCTCGGCCTCGGGGCCGTAACCGAGATCCATCGCGGGGGTTCTCCTGTCGGGCGTCCGGCGCGCAGCGTAGCAGCGGTCTCTGTTACCCTCGCCGGCCCGGCCGCACCGGAGGAGCCCATGGCACCCGCCCGTTCCGTCCGCTCGCTCGCTCCGCTCGCCGCCCTCGCGCTCGCCCTCGCCCTCGCCTGCGGCGCCCGGGACCGAGGCGCCGCCCCGGCGCCTGCCGCACCGGCTCCCGAGCCGATCGCGGCCTCGCCCGCTCCCGCGGTGGAGCCCCCGGCTCCTGCCGCCGCACCCACTCCCGCACCCGCGGGACCGGTCGTGACGCGGACCGTGCTGCCCGATGGCCAGGTCTTCGAGGCCGAGTACGGCAAGGCCGACCAGCTTCCCACCGGCTTTCCCGACGACGTGCCGCTCTACGGCAACGCGCGGCCCCTCTCGTCGATGGCGGCGCCCGACCACGGCACCGTCGTGAACCTGCGCAGCCCCGATCCGCCCGCCGATCTCTTTGCCTGGTACCAGGAGCACTACCTGGCCCAGGGCTGGGAGATCGAGCTCGCGAAGGAGGAGCACGCGCGCAGCACGCTCGTCGCGCGCAAGGGCAATCGCGTGTCGTCGGTCGTGATCACGGGCGTGCCCGGCGCCACCCAGGCGCTCCTCACGGTGGCGGAGGACCGCTAGCGCTTGGTGACGCGGATTCGCGTCCCGACCCGCGGCCGCGGCCTGCACGAGATCACCGGCCCGGTCGAGGCCGTCGTCGATCCGCTCTACACCCACACGCGCGAAGGGCCCGACGACGTGCCGGCGCACATCAAGGCGGCGCTCACGGCGACCTCGCTGTCGATTCCGGTGCTCGGGGGGCGGCTCGCGCTCGGCCCCTGGCAGGGCGTCTTCGTCTGGGAGCACCGGCGGCGCGGGAGTGGGCGCGAGCTGGTGCTCCACGTCGCCCCGTAGCGTCGCTCGGGGAACCGCGCCCGCCGGCGGCTCACGAGAGCCCCCCCCAGCACAGGTACTTGGTCTCCAGCCACTCCTCGACGCCTTGGCGCGAGCCCTCGCGCCCGATCCCGCTCTGCTTCATGCCGCCGAAGGGCGCAACCTCCGTCGATACCATTCCGGTGTTGATCCCCACCATCCCGTACTCGAGCGCCTCCGACACGCGCCAGGCGCGCGCCGCGTCGCGCGCGTAGAAGTAGGCGGCGAGGCCGAAGGGCGTGTCGTTCGCGATGCGCACGGCCTCGGTTTCGTCGCGGAAACGCAGGATCCCGGCCACCGGACCGAAGGTCTCCTCCTGCGCGAGCAGCATCCCGGTGCCGACCCCGATGAGCAGGGTCGGCTCGTAGAAGGTGCCGCCGAGCGCGTGGGGCTGGCCGCCGACGAGAACGCGCGCGCCGCGCGCGGTGGCGTCCGCCACGTGGCGCTCGACCTTCGCGAGACCGTCCTCGTCGATCAGCGGCCCGATCTGGGCGCCCGCCTCGGTCCCGCGCGCCACGCGGAGCGCCCGGATCCGCTCGGCGAGCGCCGCGACGAAGCGGTCGTGGACCCCGTCCTGCACGAGGATCCGGTTCGCGCACACGCAGGTCTGGCCCGCATTGCGGAACTTCGAGGCGATCACACCCTCGACGGCGGCGGCGAGATCGGCGTCGTCGAAGACCAGGAACGGGGCGTTGCCGCCGAGCTCGAGCGAGACGCGCTTCACGGTGGGCGCGCACTGTGCCATCAAGAGGCGTCCCACCTCGGTCGAGCCGGTGAAGGAGAGCGCGCGCACGATCGGGTTCTCGGCGAGCTCGGCGCCGATCACGGGTGCGTCCTCCGCGGCGCCGGTCACCACCGACAGCAGCCCCACCGGCAGCCCGGCGCGCGCCGCCAGCTCGGCGATCGCCAGCGCGGTCAGCGGCGTCGCCTCGGCGGGCTTGACGACGATCGCGCAGCCGACGGCCAGGGCCGGCGCGATCTTGCGCGCGATCATCGCCGCCGGGAAGTTCCACGGCGTGATGCCGGCGCCCACCCCGATCGGCTCGCGCACGACCACGATGCGGGCGTCGGCGCGGTGGGCGGGGATCGTCTCGCCCTGGACGCGGCGCGCCTCCTCGGCGAACCAGCCGAAGAAGCCGGCCGCGTAGGCGATCTCGGCGCGCGCCTCCGCGAGCGGCTTGCCCTGCTCGCGCGTGATCAGCATCCCGAGGTCGTCCTCGTGCTCGACGAGGAGGTCATGGAAGCGGCGCAGCACGCGCGCGCGCTCCAGCGCGGTGCAGGCCCGCCAGCCGGGCTGGACGGCCGCCGCCGCCGCGATCGCGCGGCGCGTCTCGGCCGCGCCGCAGCGCGGTACGCGCGCCAGCTCCTCGCCGTCGGCGGGGTCGCGCACGGCGAAGGTCGCGCCGGAGTCCGCCCCCGCCCACGTGCCGCCAAGGAAGGCCTGCGTGCGCAGCAGGGTCGGGTCGTGGAGGGCGATCGCCATGCGCCCGACGATAGCCGCCGCACGCGCGCGAGGTCGTCGGCCCGGAGGACGAGCGGCCCCCCGTCCGCGAGGACGAGGGGCCGCCATCTGCCAGCAAGGGAGCCGGAGACTAGAAGTCCATGTCCCCGCCCATGCCACCCATGCCACCCATGCCGCCCATGTCCGGCATGCCGCCGCCGCCGCCGCCGGCCTTCTTCTTCTCCGGCTTCTCGGCGACCATCGCCTCGGTCGTGAGCAGCAGCGAAGCCACCGAAGCGGCGTTCTGGAGCGCCGTGCGCACGACCTTGGTCGGGTCGATCACGCCGGCCTTCACCAGGTCCTCGTACTCCTCGGTCGCGGCGTTGAAGCCGAAGGCGCCCTTGCCTCCCTTCACCTTCTCGACCACGATCGAGCCGTCGATCCCGGCGTTCTGGCTGATCATGCGCAGCGGCTCCTCGACCGCGCGGCGCACGATGTTGACGCCCGCCTTCTGCTCCGCGTCGAGCGCCTCCCCGAGTCCGTCGAGCGCCGCCAGACCGCGCAGCAGCGCGACGCCGCCACCCGGCACCACGCCCTCCTCGACGGCTGCGCGTGTCGCGTGGAGCGCGTCCTCGACGCGCGCCTTCTTCTCCTTCATCTCGCTCTCGGTCGCGGCGCCCACCTTGATCACCGCGACGCCGCCCACGAGCTTCGCGAGCCGCTCCTGGAGCTTCTCGCGGTCGTAGTCCGAGGTCGTCTCCTCGACCTGCTTGCGGATCTCGTTGCAGCGCCCCTCGATCTCCTTCTTGGCGCCGGCGCCGTCGATGATCGTCGTGTTGTCCTTGTCGATCACGACCTTCTTGGCCTTGCCGAGGTCCTTGAGGGCCACGTTCTCGAGCTTGAGGCCGAGCTCCTCGGCGATCACCTGGCCGCCCGTGAGGATCGCCATGTCCTGGAGCATCGCCTTGCGGCGATCGCCGAAGCCCGGCGCCTTCACGCAGGCCGCCTGCAGCGTGCCGCGGATCTTGTTCACCACGAGCGTCGCGAGCGCCTCGCCCTCGACCTCCTCGGCCACGATCAGCAGCGGCTTGCCCTGGCGCGCCACCTGCTCGAGGATCGGGAGCAGGTCCTTCATGCTCGAGATCTTCTTCTCGTTGAGCAGGATCAGCGGGTCCTCGAGCACGGTCTCCATGCGCTGCGGGTCGGTCACGAAGTAGGGCGAGAGGTAGCCGCGGTCGAACTGCATGCCCTCGACCACCTCGAGGGTCGAGTCCATCGACTTGGCCTCCTCGACCGTGATCACGCCCTCCTTGCCGACCTTCTCCATCGCCTCGGCCAGCATCTTGCCGATCGTCTCGTCGCCGTTGGCGGAGACGGTGCCGACCTGGGCGATCTCCTCGCTGTTGCGGGTCGGCTTGGAGAGCTTCTTCAGCTCGTCGGTGATGGCGCCGACGGCCTTGTCGATGCCGCGCTTGAGCTCCATCGGGTTCACGCCGGCGGCCACGAGCTTGCTGCCCTCGCGGAAGATCGCCTGCGCGAGCACGGTCGCGGTGGTGGTGCCGTCACCGGCGTTGTCGGAGGTCTTGCTCGCGACCTCCCTCACCATCTGCGCGCCCATGTTCTCGAACTTGTCCTCGAACTCGACTTCCTTGGCGACGGTGACGCCGTCCTTGGTCACCGTCGGTGAGCCCCAGCTCTTCTCGATGATGACGTTGCGGCCCTTGGGGCCGAGCGTCACGCGGACCGCGTTCGCGAGCCCGTTCACGCCCGCGAGGATCTTCGCGCGGGCGTCCTGGTGGTAGCGGATCTCCTTGGCTGCCATGACTGTCGATTCCTCCTATCAGCCGATGATCGCGAGGACGTCTTCCTCGCGGATGATGACGAGCTCGTCGCCGTCGAGCGTGACCTCGTTGCCCGAGTACTTGCCGAACAGCACCTTGTCGCCGGTCTTCACGTCGAGCGGGCGCACGCTGCCGTCCTCGAGCTGCTTGCCGGTGCCGACCGCGACGACGCGGCCTTCCTGCGGCTTCTCCTTGGCGGTGTCGGGGATGATGATCCCGCCCTTGGTCGTGGTCTCCTCCTCGATGCGCTTGACGAGGATGCGGTCGTGCAGGGGTCGGATCTTCATGAGCGTTGGCTCTCCTCGCGAAAGGCGCCGCGGCCGGCCGCGCCGGCTGCGCCCTCTCGCAGCGTCCTGGTTGCAGGCCGGGCGGCCGGAAGGCGGCGCGCCCGACGGGGCCGTCGAGTAAGCACCAGCCGGCCTCGAGTCAAGGCGGAGCGCCCTTGCTCCCCTTGGGGCACGAAGGCGTCGAGCCCTGCCACCGTTGTCGCCTCCGGGGGAATTCCCGAAGATGCGTCTCTCGCGCGGCGAGCGGCGCGCAGGAGGTGCCGTGGGGGCGGGTGGACGACGGCCGGGGTGGGTTCGTGCGCTCGGGATCGTCGTTGCGGGCGCCGTCGCCAGCGCGGGCGTGGCGGCTCGCGCGCGCGCGTTCGGGCTCGAAGACGTCGCGAAGCGCGCGGAGCAGCTTGCCGGGAAGCCCTACCAGGATCCGCACGGCGAGGTGCCGGACTGGCTGCTCCAGATCTCCTACGACCAGTGGCGCGACATCCGCTTCCGGCCCGAACAGGCGCTCTGGCGCGGACAGCGGTCCAACTTCGAGATCCAGTTCTTCCATCCCGGCCTCTTCTACGACCGCACCATCGCGGTCCACGTCGTCGACGCGCAGGGCGTGCACGAGGCCGCCTTCTCCCCGAGCCAGTTCGACTACGGCAGGAACGACTTCGCGAGCCGCGTGCCGCAGGACCTGGGCTACGCGGGGTTCCGCGTCCACTTCCCGATCAAGAAGGCCGAGTACAAGGACGAGGTGATCGTCTTCCTCGGCGCGAGCTACTTCCGCGCGGTCGGCCGCGACCAGGCCTATGGCCTCTCGGCGCGCGGGCTCGCGATCGACACGGCGCTCCCGAGCGGCGAGGAGTTCCCCTGGTTCCGCGAGTACTGGCTGGTGCGCCCGTCACCGCAGGCGCGCGAGCTCGAGCTCTACGCACTGCTCGACAGCCCGCGCGCCACGGGCGCCTTCCACTTCGTGGTGCGTCCGGGCGAGCAGACGCTGGTCGACGTCGACTCGCGGGTCTTCCTGCGCGAGCCGGTCGGCAAGCTCGGGATCGGGCCGCTCACCAGCATGTTCTTCTTCGGCGAGGGCACCCCGAGTCCGCCGCCCGACTTCCGGCCCGAGATCCACGACTCCGACGGCCTGCTCCTCAACGACGGCACCGGCGAGTGGATCTGGCGCCCGCTCGCCAACCCGCGCACGCTCTCGGTGAGTGCCTTCCGCCTCACGAACCCGCGCGGTTTCGGGCTGCTCCAGCGCGACCGCAACTTCGACCACTACCAGGACCTCGAGACGCGCCAGGACACCCGGCCGAGCGTCTGGATCGCACCGGCCGGGGACTGGGGCGCGGGCCGGGTCGAGCTGATCGAGATTCCGACCCAGCAGGACATCCACGACAACACCGTGGCCTTCTGGGTGCCGGACGAGGTCGCGCCCCCTGGCCAGGCGATGCCCTTCACGTACCGGATGTGGTGGTACGGGGACGATCCGGAGCGGCCGCCCGGCGGGCGCGCGGTTGCCACGCGCCGCGACCGTGGCACCTACGAGGACGCCTTCCGCTTCGTGATCGACTTCGTGGGCGAGAAGCTGGCGATCCTTCCGCCCGAGACCGTCCTGCGCGGGATCGTGACGCTGGCACCGGCCGGCGGCGAGCCGGGCGAGCTGCTCGAGCAGGTGGTGGTGCACAACCCGGTCACGCGGGGCTGGCGGCTGATCCTCCAGGTGCGCCCGCGCGGGAGCGACCCGCTCGAGCTGCGCGCCTTCCTGCAGCACGGCGAGGACACGCTCACCGAGACCTGGACCTATCTTCTGAAGCCATGAGCGCCGGCGTTCCGCAGGCTCCCGGCTCGGGCGCCTCGCCCGCTGCCGCGCCCGGCCCGGGGGGCGGCGAGGGCGAGCCCGCACGGCTCGAGATCCACCGCGACCGGCTCTTCCAGGACTGGCGCAGCGCCCGCGAGCGCCTGCGCGCCTACCTGGAGGAGCTCGGCGCCGCCGAGCCGGCGCGCACCACGCTGGCCGAGCGCGCGATCGAGCGCGCCGCGACGCAGCCGGATCCCGGCGACGGCCTCGACGCCCAGGCGGCCGCCTTCGGCGCGCTGCGCCGGCTCCTGCTCGATCTGCACCCGCAGCCGCTCGAGGGGCCGCACGCGGGTGAGCCCGACGCGTTCGTGGGCTGGCGGATCGCGACCGTCCTGGCCGGCGGGATCGGCGCGTCGGCCGAACCCGAGCCGGCGCGCCCGTCCGGACGCCGGCGGCTCTACTCGATGCCCCCACACGAGCGCCGCTCGTTCGTGACCCACCGCTTCGTGCGCCGCGGACTGCGCCGCTCGATCGAGCGCGCGCCGGGCCGCGGCGAGGACGCGCCGGCGACGGTCCCCACCGTCCCGCCCGAGCGCCGCCGGCGCTGGCGCTTCACCGCGCTGCGCCGGCGCCTGCTGCTCACGCTGCTCGTGCTGATCCCGAGCGTGATCGCAGCCGCCTTCATGCTGAGCGTGCTCCCCGAAGGCGGCGCCAACTGGCTCGAGGCCGCGATCGCGGTCTGCTTCGGCGCGCTCTTCGGCTGGATCTCGATCGGCTTCTGGACCGCGACCCTCGGCTTCTTCCTGCTGCTCTCGCGACGCGACCGCTTCGCGGTGACGCGGCTCCCGGCCGGTGCGGCCGACCTCGCCACCCTCGACCCCGGCGCGCGCACCGCGATCGTGATGCCGATCTGCGAGGAGCCGGTGGCGCGCGTCTTCGCCGGGCTGCGCGCGATCCACGCCTCGCTCGCGAAGACCGGGCAGCTCGAGCGCTTCGACTTCTTCGTGCTCTCCGACACCCGGGACCCCGGCCTCGCCGTCGAGGAGGAGGCCGCCTGGTTCGGGTGGTGCCGCGACGTCGGCGGCTTCGGACGCATCTTCTACCGCCGGCGCCGGGTGCGCCTCGAGCGCAAGGCCGGCAACGTCGCCGACTTCTGCCGCCGCTGGGGCAACCAGTACCGCTACATGGTGATGCTCGACGCCGACAGCGTGATGTCGGGCACGGCGATCGCGCGCCTCGTGGCGATGATGGAGGCGCAGCCGGACGCCGGCATGATCCAGACCGCACCCGTGGCGGTGCTGCGCCGCTCGCTGTTCGCGCGCGTGCAGCAGTTCGCGAGCCGGATCTACGGGCCGCTCTTCGCCGCCGGGCTGCACTACTGGCAGCTCGGCGAGGGCCAGTACTGGGGCCACAACACGATCATCCGCGTGGCGCCCTTCATGGACTGCTGCCACCTGCCGCGCCTGCCGGGCAAGCCGCCGCTCGGCGGCGAGATCCTCTCCCACGACTTCGTGGAGGCGGCGCTGATGGGTCGTTCGGGCTGGACGCTCTGGCTCGCCTACGACCTCGAGGGCTCCTACGAGGAGGTCCCCTCGACGCTGCTCGAGGAGATGGCACGCGACCGCCGCTGGTGTCAGGGCAACATCCAGCACCTGCGGCTCTTCTTCACCGAGGGGCTGCGTGGCGCGCACCGCGCGCTGTTCCTGAACGGCGTCCTCTCCTACGTATCGGCCGGCCTCTGGTTCACCTTCCTGGCGCTCTCCACCACCGAGGCGGTCTGGGAAGCCCTGCGGGAGCCGGTCTACTTCCCGCCCGGCCCGAGCCTGTTCCCGGAGTGGCCGGTGTGGCGCCCGGACTGGGCCTTCGCGCTGGCCGGCGTCACGGCCGCGATCCTGTTCCTGCCCAAGCTGCTCGCGATCCTGCTCGTCGTGCTGCGCGGGCGTGCACGCGAATTCGGCGGCTTCTTCCGCCTGCTGGCGAGCGCGCTGCTCGAGGTGCTGGTGTCGACCCTGCTGGCGCCCGTGCGGATGGTCTTCCACACCCGCTTCGTGTTCTCGAACCTGCTCGGCCGCACGGTGGTGTGGAGCTCGCCGCCGCGCGGCGACCGCGAGACGAGCTGGCGGGAGGCGCTCCGCTACCACGCGATCGACACGGTCTGGGCGGGCGCCTGGGCAGCGGGCGTCTTCGCGCTGAACCCGAGCTACTTCTGGTGGCTCACGCCGATCGTGGCGGCGCTGATCCTGTCGGTGCCGGTCTCCGTCCTGACGAGCCGGATCGGTCTCGGCGACCGGACGCGCGGTGCCGGCTTGTTCCTGACGCCGGAGGAGTCCTCGCCCCCACCCGAGATCGCCGACGTGGCCCGCGAGACGGCCCGCGCCGAGGCCGCGCGCGCGGCGCTGCCGCCGGTCGAGCACGACGGCTTCGTGCGCGCGGTCGTCGATCCCGCCGTGAACGCGGTCCACTGCGCGCTGCTCGGCGGCACGCGCGGCGGCAAGCAGGGCCTGCGCGCCGCGCGGCGCGCCCTTGTGGAGCAGGCGCTGGCGCAGGGCCCCGATGCGCTCGGCGCAGGCGAGCGGCGCCTGCTGCTCGCCGACGTGGAGCCGATGATCGAGCTGCACCGCGGTGTCTGGCAGCTCGCCGACCGCACCCGCACCGTGCGCTGGGGCGTGCCGGGCGGATGAATCGGCCCTCTCGTCCCTTGCCCGGGCGAGGGCCCGCGCTGGTGACGGGAGCGGGTTCACGAGAGGGGTTCTAGAGTCCCGCCATGCCCCACGAGCGACTGGAAGACGGGCTGCGAGCCCTGCTGCGGGACGCCCCGCCCGAGGTCCTCTCGGCCTGGCTCTTCGGCAGCGAGGCACGGGGCGAGGCGGGCGAGCACAGCGACGTGGACGTGGCCGTGCTCTACGCCACGCCACCCGCCTCACGCCTCGCTGCCGGGCCGCTCGATCTCGAGGGCGCGCTCGAGCGCGCCCTCGGCCGCCCGGTGCAGCTCACCGTGCTCAACCGCGCGCCGGCGGACCTCGTCCACCGCGTCCTGCGCGACGGCCGTCTCCTGCTCGATCGCGACCGTGCCGCCCGGATCCGCTTCGAGGTGGAGCGCCGCAACGAGTACTTCGACCTCGCTCCGCTCCGCGCCCGCTATCGCGCCGGGGGACGGCGCGCCTCGTGACCGACGCCCCGCTGGTCGCGAAGAAGCTCGCGATCGTCGAGACCTGCATCCGCGAGCTGCGCGGGATGGCGCGCCTGGAGCACCTCCGCAACGACGTTCGCGAGCGCCGGTTCGTGGAGCACACGCTGCAGGTCGCCATCCAGGCCGCGCTGGACGTCGCCTCGCACATCGTCTCCGACGAGCGCCTGGGCGAACCCGACACGAACCGCGGCCTCTTCGCGCTCCTGGAATCGGCTGGCTGGATCGACCCGCCGCTCTCGGCGTCGCTCCAGCGCATGGCCGGTTTCCGCAACGTCCTCGTCCACGGCTACGCCGACGTGGACCTCGGCGTCGTCGAGGATGCCGTGCGCAGCGGGCTCGCGGACCTGGAGCGATTCCTGGGGGCGGTGCGGGCGCGCTCGTGAGCCTCGGGCCGGTCGAGCGCCCCGGCGTCGGCGAGGAGGTCCCCGTGTCCGCCGAGCAGAGCAGCTTCTTCCGTGTGTACGGAATGAGCCAGTCCTTCTTCACGCGCAAGCTCGAAGGCTACCTGAGCTACAAGGGCATCCCGTACCGGCTGCGCCGCTGCGCGGGCGCCGTGCCCGAGGCACGCGCGGCGGGCTGGCCGGGGGGCGTGCCGGTCGTGCGGACACCCGAGGGCGCCTGGTGCTGGGACACGACGGAGGTGATCGAGCACCTGGAGACCCGCCATCCGGAGCCCTCCGTCCTGCCGCCGGATCCGGTGCAGCTCTTCCTCTGCTACGCCCTCGAGGACGCCTTCGACGAGTGGCTCTACCGCGCCGCGGTGGGCTCGCGCTGGCACTTCGAGGAGAACCACCGCGTCGGGGGCTTCGAGCTGGCGCGCGACCTGAGCTTCGAGGCGCCGGTGACCGCGGACCAGGCGGCGCAGCTCGTGCGCGCGCACGTGACGGCCACCTGCGAACCCTTCGGCGTGACCGCAGCGAACGTGGGCGCCTGGATCGACGAGGTGCTCCGCCCCTGGCAGCGCGCCCTCGAGGCGCACCTCGCCGCGAGCCCGTACCTCTTCGGCGGGCGCCCGTCGCTCGCCGACTTCGCGCTCTTCGGCGGCTGCGCCGCGCACCTCGCGAACGATCCCCTGTGCCGGCGCTGGCTCGACGCGGATGCCCCGGCGCTCGGGAAGCACACCCAGCGCCTCCTCGAGCCCGAGGAGCAGGCCTTCGGACCCTGGGCGCCCGCGGACCCGGTGCCGGACACGCTCGTCGCGCTGGTGGCGGAGCTCGGGCGCTCCTACCTGCCCTGGGTGAGCCGCGCCACCGAGGCGGGCCGCGCGGAGCTCGCCTTTGCGGGCGGCTCCCGGATCGAGATCGCCGCCACGCCCTTCCTCGCGAACGCGCGCGGAGTCCTCCTCGCGCGCTACACCGCCCTGCGCTCACCGGCGCTCGACGCGCTCCTCGAGCGCGCGAGCGTGCGCGCGTACTACGCGGACTTCGTGGGCCAGGCCGGCGTGGTTCCCGACCCGACCTCGCCCCCGCGCCCGGCCCGCAACCGCCCCTTCCCACCGCCGTGGGAGCGTGAGCGATGAGGGGGCGGGCGCCCCGGAGACCCCGCCCGACCCCTCGCGCAACCCCGGGCCCCCACCGCTGACCGCCGCTTCCGCGCCGCGTCGCCCGATGCGCGATCGCTCTCGCGGGATACCCTCGCCGATGGCGTCCGCACGAAGCCGGGACTCGTTGGGAGGTGACGCCAGCCGAGGGGGGCGCCGGACCCGACCTGCGCGTCCGGCGCGCGAGAGGGGAACGGAGGCGCCGATGCGCACCGGAGTCGCGACGAGCGGAGCGGTGCTCGCCAGCGCGGTCGCCCTCGCCGCCCCGCCCGCCCCGGCGCTCGTCACGGTCGGGATGCTCGAGGCGGCGGGGCCGTACTTCTCCTCCGGGCGCTGGCAGCGCGTGGCCTCGGTCGGATCCGTCGTCTACAGCGCGGACCAGGAGAGCGGCGTCCGGGTCGTGGACCTCTCCGATCCGGCGGCGCCGGTCGGGGTCGGGGTGATCGACACGCCCGGCTCGGCGTGGAGCGTGGCTGCCGGCACGGGCCTCCTGCTCGTCGCGGATGGCGATGCGCTCCTGGTCTTCGACGTGGCGGTCCCCACCGCTCCGAGCCTCGTCGGCACCCTCCCGCTCGCAGGCGACGCGGAATGGGTCGCGATCGATGGGAGCATCGGATACGTGGCCTCGTGGCACACCGTTCTCGCGGTGGACCTCTCGGACCCGTCGCTCCCGGAGCTGGCCAGCGAGCTCCCGATTCCCCAAGGGCTCGTCCGGGGCCTGGAAGCGGCGGCGGGGCGGGTCTACGTCAGCGTGTCCGAGCAGGAATTCACCGGAGGCGGCGCGCTGCACGTTCTCGACGCGAGCGATCCGTCCCACCTGGAGCAGATCGCCAGCCTCCCCGTCGCGGCTGATCCTACCGGCCTCGAGGTCGTGGGCGGGTACCTGTACCTCCTGGCCAACGACTCCGCCGGTGGATCGCTCCACGTCGTGGACGTGGCGCTGCCCGAGACGCCGGTGGAGATCGGCAGCCTTCCCTTCCCCGGCTTCGCCAGCGATCTCGCCGTGGCGGAGGGGCGGGCCTACCTGGCAGGCGGGGATGGGTATGGGCCCATGACGGCGAGCCTGCGCGTCGTGGACGTCTCGGACCCCGAGGCACCCGCCCCGCTGGGCGCCTTCGCGAGCGGCGCCTACCACGAGGGGGTCGCCCTGGTCGGGGGTCACGCCATCCTCGGCGGCACCTTCGACGTGCGCGTCGTCGACGTCACCATCCCCGACCGCCCAGCCGTGATCGGGGTGCTCGACACGCCCGGCTTCGTCGCGGACGTCGCGGTCTCGGGCGACCTCGCGGTGCTCGCGGACGAGTACGCCGTGCGCATCGTCGACGTCTCGGACCCCTCCGCGCCAGTGGAGCGGAGCGCGGTCGAGATCCCCTCGCGCGGGGTCGCGCTCGCAGGCAACCTCGTCCTCTCGGTCGACGGCTTCTCGCTCCGCGTGCTCGACATCTCGAATCCGGACGCGCCGGCTCCGCTCGGATCGGTCGAGGTGCTGGCCGATCGCGTCGAGTCGTTCGGCGAGCACGCGCTGGTGACACATGCGCTCGGGTTCGCCTTCGTCGATCTCTCGAACCCGGAGGCGCCGGCGGTGGTCGCGGAGTATCCCGGCGAGTGCGACGCCTGGGAGGCGACCGTCGAGGGTGCGACGGCATTCGTCGCCAGCGGCTCGTGCGGCATCTCGCTCTTCGATGTCTCGAACCCCGACGCGCCCTTCTCGGATGGCATGTTCCGCTTGCAAGGCGCGAGCGTCCGCGGAATCGCGGTGGAAGGCCGGATCGCCGCAGCCGCCGCGGGAGCCGAGGGGCTTCGCGTCTTCGAGCTTGGCGAGGTTCCGCGCCTGTCGACGGAGATCGGAGCCCTCCGCCTCGGCGCATCCGGCGTCGTGAACGACGTGGAGCTCGAGGGTGGCATCGCCTGGCTCGCGGACCGGCTGCTCGCGATCGATCTTGCGAATCCAGCGGCACCCTTCGAGCTCGGCGGCCTCTTCGGTGGGGGGTTCGACGTCGAGCGGGAGGGTGGCCTCAGCTACGTCGCCACCGGTCCGGCGGGTCTGCTCATCGTGGACTTCGGCCCCGAGTACGTGCCGGAGCCGGGGGCCGGCGTGCTCTCGCTGGCCGCCCTCGCGGCCCTCGCCGGAACGTCGCGCAGGAGGACGACATGGAACCGTCCGCCCCGGAATGGCGCCGCCTGCAGCGCTCGCTCCTGATCGTCGGGGTCCTCGCGTGGGACCCGAGCGCCCATGGTTCGGAGTGCACCCTAGGCCCCGGCCCGCACGCCGATCGCCAGGTCCTGCACGAGGGCGCGCTGCGCTCCTATTCCATGATCGTGCCCTCCGGTTGCGATCCCGCACGGCCCTTCCCGCTGCTCGTCGAGCTGCACTCGTGGGACGTCTGTCCCGGCCCGGAAGGTCTGGCGCAGTTCTTCGCGAAGCAGCCCTTCGCCGAGGAGCAGCGGATCGTCCTCGTCCGGCCGGTCGGATCCGACGGGCCTCCGTTCGGGGGCGCGGCCTGCGGCCCGAGCCACTGCTGGTCGACCGGGTCCGTCTTCGACGTCCTCTTGTGCTCGACAAGGCCCCCGCCGGACGACGTCGCGTTCCTCCGCGCCGTCGTGGCCGATGTCGGCGGCGCCGTGCCCATCGACGAGCGGCGGATCTACGCCTACGGCGAGTCGATGGGGGGCGGCATGGCGCACCGCGCCGCCTGCGGCGCCCCGGACCTCTTCGCCGCCGTCGCGGCGACCGCCTTCCCGCTCCAGGAGGGCCGCCTGCCCTGCGCCCCGGACCGGCCGGTCTCGGTGCTCTATCTGCACGGGATCGAGGACAACTTCGTCTGGTACGACCGCGCCGCCGACCTCGCCGCCGGCATCGATCGCCCCTGCGACAACAAGGTCGTGCGAGGGGATGGCGTCTGCGATCAGGGGAGAGCGCCCGCGAGCTTCGCGCGCTGGGCCGAGCTCGATGGATGCCTGGGTGAGCCCGTCCGCACCTTCGCGCACGGCCGCACCCGCTGCGATCGACACATGGCCTGCGCGGGGGACGTGGAGGTCGAGTTCTGCAGCACCGACGCCGGGCACGGGGTGTACGAGAATCCCGACGGGCTCGGCCGCGCCTACGTGTGGACGTTCCTCTTCGAGCGCACGCTGCCGATCCCCGAGCCGCGGAGCAGCGGCGCGAGCCAGGCTGGCGCCCTCTCGCTCGCCGTCCTGGCGGTGCTGCGCCGCTGGCGGAAGGCGTTCCGGTGAGCCCATCGCGTGAGGGTCCCGCGGGCGAGAGGCCCCTCACGAGCCCGGGCTCGTCCGCACCGCCGGGGTCCCGCCCGGAGCGGGCGCCTCCGCGCTCCGGAGCTCGACCACCCGCACGACCGACGCGAGGGCACGCAGATCCCCTTCGCTGCCGTCGAGCTGCCAGCCGAGCAGGCGCGCCAGCGAGCGGATCGCGCGCGGGTGGCGGCGGCCGTAGGCGAGCAGCACCTCCTCGGCCTCCGCGCCCGAGACCTCGTGTGCCTCGACCGGAAGCGTCCGGCCGGCGGTCTCGATCCGCGCGTGGGGGGCGGCGCGCAGGTTGCGCAGCCACTCGGCGCGCGCGCCCCAGGCCGAGACCACCCACCACGTGCCGCGCTCGTGCCGGACGACCTCGAGCACGGCCCTCCGGAGCGCGCCGCTGCGCCGCCCGCGGTGCTCGAGGAGCAGGAAGCGGGCGCCGAGGAGCCTGCCGAGCCCCAGGCGATGGAGCGCGATCGGAAGGCGATACAGGAGCCGCGCGATCCCTCGCGGCGGCGGCACCTCTCGCAGCTTGCGCACGGCGGCGGCTCAGACCAGTGGCCGCTTGGCGACCATCAGGAAGACCACGGCGAGGAGGGCGGCCGTCGCCGTGAGCCCGAGGCCCGCGTAGAGCGGAGCCAGGGCGTGATAGGCCGGCGGCAGCGGCGCGTGACGCCGTGCGGCGTCGCGGGCGAGCCGCTCGAGACGGTGCTCGAGCCGCACGCCCCAGAACAGGATCAGCGAGAGCAGCGCGAAGAGGGCGATCCCCTCCGCGAGCCAGCCCGACCCGAGCGGGAGCCCCATGCGCCAGGCCATCGCGAGCCCGGTCGCCGGCAGGACGAAGCTCGGAGGCACGAGCAGGAGGCGATTGCTCCACACCACGGCGCCGAGCAACGCGGCGCTGGCCTCCGCGCTCGGCGCGCGGTCCGCGAGCGTCTTCGCGATCGCGTTGGCGAACGAGCCGCCCACGTAGCAGCAGGCGGCCAACACGTGGAGCCACTCGAGGAGCAGCTGGAGATCGCTCACGCCCGCTCCTCCCCGGCCTCGCGCGCGAGCACCTCGACGAGGCGCCCGCACAGCCGGTGCAGGTCCCGCCGCTCGCGTGGCGCGAGCCCCGACAGGGCACGCGCGAGCCGCGCCTCGGCGCCGGGCCGCAGCTCGGCGACGAGCCGCTCGGCGCGGGGCGTGGGCTCGAGCCGCACCTCGCGCCCGCGGCGCGTCCGGCGCACGAGGCGATGGCCCGCGAGGCGCCGCGTGAGGGCGTGCGCGTGCTGGCGCGTGACGCCGAGTGCGCCGCCGAGCCCCGTCTGGCTGAGCCCCGCCGGCGCGCTCGCGAGGACCGCCAGCGCGATGGCCTCGCCGACCGTGAGCGGCGTGCCCGCCACGACCCCGCCGAGCACGGCGCCGAAGAGCGCGTGGGCATGGCCGACCCGGTCGGCGAGCTCCCAGGCGAGGCGTCCGGCGTCGCGCGGCACGCGGCCCAGCGTGCCTTCGCGAGGTTCAACTGTCAACCTTGTTTACGATCTGGGATCCGAGCCGGCCGTGCCCGCATTCGGGCCCGACGAGCCACCCCGCCGCCCGTGCGCCCGGCGTCGATCAGCCGCCGCCCGCCGCCAGCTCCAGCACCACGCCGGGATCGCCGGGAGGCGCCGGGGCACCGATCTCGAGCCGCTCGGGGGCCACGCCGAACTCCGTGATCGCAACCTCGCGCACGGCCTCGGCGCGCGCGCGGGCCAGCGCGGCGAGCCGCTCGTCGGGGACCGGTGCCGCGGCGGCGTAGCGCTCGAGCTGGGCCTCGTCCGCGGGGTCGAGCGCGCCCTCCTCGCCGCGTGCGCGAGCCTGGAGGGCGCTCGCGATGCGCCGCCGCGCGAGGAAGCCCGGCCCGTCGGGCAGCTCCGGCAGGCCCTCGCCCGCCTCGAGTCGCTCGGCGAGGATGCGCTGCGCCACCAGCGGCCGGTCGGCATCGCCGGTGCGGCCGCGCAGGCGCAACGCGAGCTGCGGGCGCTCGGCGAGCAGCCGCACGACGCCCTCGTAGCGCCCGGCCTGGCCCTCCTCGGGCCCGGCGGCACCCGGCGCGCTCGCCACCGGCTCGATGCCGCCGCCGCCCAGGAGCCCGCCGACCCCGGAGCCGACCGCGCCGAGCAGCTTGAGCGGCGAGGTGAGCGCGCCCACCAGCGCCTGGCGCAGCGCACCGGCCACGATCGAGCCGATCCCCGTGCTCGTGCCCTTCTCGTCCACGGTGACCGGGACCGAGAGCGAGATGTTGCCGCCGGGATCCCGCAGCAGGGCGAGCGCCACGTCGAGGGGGATCCCGAAGCGCTGCTCGAAGTCCCCGGGATTCCGGCTCGCGACGTCGAGCTTGTGCAGCGTGATCGCGTTCTTCGCGTCGTAGCGCTGGCCGCGCATGCGGAAGGTCGTCTTCACGGACGCGCTCCCGCCCAGCCGATAGCCCGCGGCACTCTCCGCGTACGGGTTGAAGGGCGCGAGCGCGAGCCGGTTCAGGGTGAACTTCGCCTCGCCCTTGTCTCCATCGAGCGCTCCGACCAGCTCGAAGCGCCCGCCGTCCGCCGCTGCACCCGTCACCTTCAGGCTCTGCGCCACGCGCTCCGGGAAGCGCAGTCCCTCGGCGCGCGCGACGAGATCGCGGAACACGCCCTTGTAGGGCGGCTCGACGCTGGCGTCCTCGAAACGGAGCGTCTTGCCGTCGAGCGCGAACGACGCGACCGCGACCGAAGGGCTCGCGCCGCCCGCGGCCTCGATGCCGCCGAGCTCGATCGTGAGGCCCTCGACGGTGCCCTGGCGCGGGCCGGCACCACGCGCGTCCTCGAAGCCGAGGGTCTGGCCCTTCACCGCGAGCTTCCCGACGGTGACCGCCCGCGCCTCGCCCGCCGTGCGGACCGCGATCCCGGTCGCGTCGACCCCGAGCCCGTCGATCGAGGCCGTGAGCGGCTGTTCGCCGCTGCGATCTTCGAAGCGCAGGCGGCCCTCGCTGAGCTCGAGGGCAGCGAGGTCGAGCTCGACGGGCGCCGCCCCGGACGCCTCGGCCTCCTGCACCGGCGCGGCCGGAGGCCCCGGCTCCGCGGGCCCGTCCGCCGGCGCCTCCGGCTTCGACCCGCCCCCGCCGAGCAGGGCGTCGAGCGCCGGCGTGGGCGGCGCATAGCGCACCTCGGGCGCGACGAGCCGCACGCGCTCGAGCGCCACGCGCGTGGTCGCGGGCGGCGCGCCCTCCTGCGGGAACGGCGCGCGGATCTCCCGGATCGCGATGGCGAGCTCCCGCCAGCCGAGCGCCACCTCCTCGTCCTTCGGGTCGGCGATCGCGAGCGCGTCGAGCGCCACGTCGCCGGAGAGCCGCACCCCCGGCGGCTCGCTGCCGTCCGCCGCGAGGCTCGCCTTCACGTCGAGCGTCGCTGCGGAGTGCGCCGAGCGCAGCCAGCGCGCGAGCTCTGGATTCGACGCGACCAGCAGCGGCGGGAAGGGGAGCTTCTGCCAGGCGACCTTCCCGTCGAAGGCGGGGGGCAGGATCCCGGCCTGCCCGTCGAGCTCGAGCTGCCCGCCCTCGACTTCGAGCACGAGGTGCAGCGGGAAGCGCTCGCCTTCGTTCGCGCTCACGCCCTCGGCGTGCAGGGTCAGGGCGACGTCGAGCGGGCCGGCATCGGTGATCCAGACGAACTGCGCGCGCTCGATCGCGATCCGCTCGACCCGGTAGCCGGGGCCGTCGCTGCCAGCCGGCGCGGGCTCGGCAGCCGGTGCGGGCTCGGCAGCCGGCGTGGGCTCGGCAGCCGGTGCGGGCTCGGCAGCCGGTGCGGGCTCGGCAGCCGGCGTGGCCGGCGGTGCCGCCGCGGGCCCCTCCGCCAACACGAAATCACGTCGCACGCGCAGCACCGGCCCGCGGATCCCGACCCCGCCGAGGTCGAGGCTCGTGCCCCGGATGCCGACCCGGTCGAGGCCGAGCTCCTCGAGCCCGAGCTCGACGAGCAGATCACCGCTCGTCTCGTCGGTGATGCGGACGTCGGGGTTGCGCAACGAGAGCTTCTCGACGGACAGCCGCCACGGCTCGCCGGGCGCCTCCGGCGCAGCGGGCTCCTCCGGCTCCGGCTCGGACGCAGCGGTCGGCCGCGCGTGCGAGAGGGGATCGATGCGGCCGTCGGCCATCCGCTCGAGCCGCACGCGCGGCGCGTCGATCTCGAGCGCTGCGAGCGAGAGCGTCCGCGAGACGAGCGGCCCCCAGTCGAGGTCCGCGAAGACCCGGTCCCAGCGCAGCAACGGCTCGCCGGGCTCGGAGCGCTCGGGCTGCCCGATCGCGACGGCGGGCGCCCCGGGCCTTGTCTCCGGGGCCGTCGCTGCCTCGGTCGCAGCCGCGAGCCCGCCCTCGGGCGCGCCGGCCTTCGGCGGCGCCGGCGCCGCCGCCGGCACGAAGCGCTCCGGCAGCACGGCGTCCGCCCGGCTGCCGATCGCGAGGCCCTCGATCGTCACGCGACCCCGCAGCAGCTCGAGATCGACGTTCTCGATCCGGATCGGAAGCCCGAGATAGCGCGGGCCCGCCCAGGCGGCGCCGCGCTCGAGCGCGGTCGGGAGCGCGAGGCGGAGCGCGAGCAGGAGCACCACCGCGACGCCCGCTGCGATCGCGAGCCGCCGGCGCCAGCGGCGTCGCGGCGGTCCGGCTCCGGCAGCGGGTCGACTCGGCTCGGCGCTCATGCAGCTCTTCCTCCCGCCTCCCGAGGTAGCCCCGTGGCGGGGGGAAGGTCAAACGGGCCGAAAACGGAAACCGCCCCTCGCTCTGGGGGGCGAGGGGCGGTTCCTGCATTCCTGGCGAAGCGCCTAGTAGCGATCGCGATCCCGGCCGCCGCCGTAGCCGCCGCCACCGCCGCCGCCGTAGCCGCCGCGGCCACCGCCGCCGCCGCCGCCGTAGCCGCCGCGGCCGCCGCCGCCGCCGCCGTAGCCGCGGCCACCGCCGCCGCCGCCACCGCCGGCCGGACGGGAGGTCGCCTCGTTCACGCGAAGCGGCCGCCCGCCGAGGTTGCGCCCGTCGAGCTGGCGCATCGCCGCGTCCGCGGCGTCGCCGTCCGACATCTCCACGAACGCGAAGCCACGGGGCCGGCCCGTCTCGCGATCGGTGATGACGCTCACGGAAGCGACCTCGCCGTGGGCTTCGAACAACTCGCGAAGCTCGGCCTCGGTGGTGGTGAACGGGATGTTGCCAACGTACAGCTTCTTGCTCACTCGATTTCCCAATGCGATGCCGCGCGCAACTCGGGCGCGCGCTCGCGAAGAACCGTCAGGATCCTGTGCGGAACATCCGGCAGCCGGAGCCCAATCGGTTGGTGACACCGCGAACCAATCGCGGCGTCGGGCTCAGAAGGAAGGACGAACAGGCGGGAGATTCCCGTTGGCTGCGCATCTACCTGGAGAACGCCCGCGCGGCAGGATGCCGCATCGCCCCCCGTCCGCAAGCAGCAGCGGGCTAGGGTCACGGGGCGGAGACGGGTGGGGGTGGGTTCCGGACCCCGGGGGCCGGGCCGGCGAGGCGGATCGCCAGGCGCCAGCGCGAGGGCTCGGTGGGAGCCCGACCCCATGACACCATCCGGCGCAAGAAGGAGGGCATCACGATGTGGACCCCGTCCGAACGGGCGCGCCGGGATCCCGGGGGCCTGGCGCTCGACGACGGCGTCCGTCGCCGCTCCTGGGCCGAGCTCGACGATCGCGTCCGTCGCTGGGCGCGGCTCCTGCGCGAGGACCTGGGGCTCGCACCCGGGGACCACGCCGCGGTCCTGCTCGGCAACCGCGCAGAGGGCGTCGAGGCGATCCTGGCCGCGATCCAGGCCGGGATCTGGATGACGCCCATCAACTGGCACCTGGCGCCCGACGAGATCGCCTACGTGGTGCGCGACTCGGGTGCCCGCGTGCTCTTCACCGACCCCGAGCACGAGGCCGTCGCGCGCAGCGCCGGCGGCGCAACGGTGCTCGTCGCGGGCGACGAACTCGAGCGCGCGCTCGCGGGCGCCCGCGACGAGCCGATGCCGCTCGAGGGCCCCGCCGGCGGCAACATGATCTACACGAGCGGCACGACCGGCCGCCCGAAGGGCGTCAGACGCCTCCAGGCCGCGAGCCTCGGCCAGGCGCTCGCGGGACAGCAGGCCTACGCGCGCCAGATCGCCTGCGACGGCAGCGGGCCGCATCTCGTCACCGGCCCGCTCTACCACGCCGCGCCGCTCATGTTCGCGATCTACGACCAGGCCTGCGGCGCGCCGATCCTGGTGCTGCCGCGCTGGGACGAGCGCGCAGCGCTCGGCACGATCGTCGAGCGCGAGGTGCACCACACGCACCTGGTCCCGACCATGTTCGTGCGCCTGCTGCGACTGCCCGAGGCCGAACGGGGGGCCTTCCGGGCGCCGGCGCTGCACACGGTCCTGCACGGCGCGGCACCCGTCGCCCCCGCCGTGAAGCGGCGCATGATCGAGTGGTGGGGCCCGGTCCTCTACGAGTACTGGGGTGGTACCGAGGGCGGCGTCACCACCTTCGCCGACAGCGCCGGGTGGCTGGCGCACCCGGGCACCGTGGGCCGCGCCCTGCCCCATTTCGAGGTCTTCGCGGTGGACGCCGAGGGCCATCGCCTCCCCGCCGGCCGGGAGGGCCCGCTCTACGCCCGACACCGGACCACGACGGACCTCTTCGAGTACCACGGGGACCCCGCGAAGACCGCCGCCGCCTTCCTCGATCCGTACACCCATACGCTCGGCGACGTCGGGCGGGTCGATCCGGACGGCTGGGTCCACCTCACCGACCGCAGCGCGCACCTCATCATCTCGGGCGGCGTCAACATCTACCCCGCCGAGATCGAGGCCGTGCTGGTGGAGCATCCCGCCGTGCTCGACGTCGGCGTCTTCGGCGTCCCCGACGAGGAGTGGGGCGAGCAGGTGAAGGCCGCCGTCGAGCTGGCGCCTGGCCACGTCGCCTCGGAGGCGCTCGCTGCCGAGCTGATCGCCTTCGCGCGCACCCGCCTGGCCGCCTACAAGGCGCCGCGCTCGATCGACTTCGAGGACGCGCTGCCGCGCACCCCGGCCGGCAAGCTCTACGTGCGGCGGCTGCGCGATCGTTACTGGCAGGGGCGGGAGCGGCAGATCTAGAACCCGCCGGGTGGCGGGCGCTCGCGGGCGCCGGGTAGTCTCGGCGGTCCGGAGGCTCCCCCATGACCGATCTGCGCCGCGACCTGCCCGAGAAGGGCTCCGACTGGGAGACGATCCGCGAGCGTCTGATCGGGTTCGGGGCCCGCGACGCCGACTGGCGGCGCGCGCGCACGGCGGTCTACGTGTTCCACGCCGGCGAGGACGTGCTGCAGGTCGCGAAGGAGGCCTACGCGCTCTACCAGAGCGAGAACGCGCTCGGCCCGCTGGCCTTCCCGAGCCTCGCGCAGATGGAGCGGGAGGTCGTCGGCACCGGCCTCGCGCTGCTCCACGCGCCGGCCGAGGCGTGCGGCAGCATGACCTCGGGCGGCACCGAGAGCATCCTGCTCGCGGTGAAGGCGTGCCGTGAGGAGGCGCGCAGCCGCGGCGTCGACACGAACGGGGCCGAGATCGTGGCGCCGCGCTCGGTGCACCCCGCCTTCGACAAGGCGGCGCTCTACCTCGGGATGCGCGTCGTGCGCGTGCCGGTGGCGGCGGACCTGCGCGCCGACGTGGGCGCGATGGCCGCGGCGATCGGCCCGCGCACCCTGATGCTGGTCGGCTCCGCGCCGTGCTTCCCCTACGGCCTGGTCGATCCGATCGCCGAGCTCTCGGCGCTCGCGCTCGAGCGCGGCGTCTGGCTCCACGTCGACGCCTGCGTGGGCGGCTGGTTCGCCCCCTTCGCGCGCATGAACGGCGTGCCCGTTCCCGATTTCGACTTCGCGCTCCCGGGCGTGCGCAGCATCTCCGCGGACCTCCACAAGTACGGCTACGCGGCGAAGGGCGCCTCCACGATCTTCCACCGCAGCGAGGAGCAATGGCGCCACCAGGTCTTCCAGTTCGACGCCTGGCCGGCGGGCGGCATGACCACCCCGACGATGGCGGGCACCCGCCCCGGCGGCGCGATCGCCTCGGCCTGGGCCGTGCTCCACTACCTCGGCGTCGAGGGCTACCGCGAGAAGGCGCGCCTGGTCTGCGCAACCCGCGCGAAGCTGATGGGAGCGATCGCGGCCATGGAGGGCCTGCGCACCTACGGCGACCCGCAGCTCGGACTCTTCACCTACGGCTCCGACGTGCTCGACCCGTTCGCCGTCTGGGGCCAGATGACCCGGCGCGGCTGGTTCACCGGGCTCACGACCGAGCCGCGCGCGATCCACCTGATGCTCTCCCCTGCCCACGCCCGCGTGGCCGACGAGTACCTGGCGGACCTCGCCGCAGCGCTCACCGCGGTGCGGGCGAGCGGCGAGCGCAGCGACGCCTCCGCGCGCTACGCCTGAGCTGCCGGCAACGCGCTCCGGCCTCGCCTTCGCACGGCATGAAGCTCCGTCACACCACCTGACGGGGGTGATTCCCATCACCCAGGACGCTCCTCGACGCTCCGATCCCAGCCGCGGACCGGGGGGGTGGCTCCATGAGGCGGCATCGATCGTGGGCCATGGCGCTCGTCCTGGGCGCCGTGGGGGGCTTCGTGTCTGCAGCCGAGGCGCGCGTCGTGAGCGTGCGCTTCCAGCAGCCGGATGCGACCGGCGTGACGGCCTTCCGGATCTACGTGCGCCAGGCTGGCGGGGCCTACGGCGCGCCGGCGTGGCAGGGCCTGCCGGCCCCGAGCGACGGCGTCTACTCGGCGCAGGTCACCGTCGCCGACACCGGTACCTCGTACGCGAGCGGCACCGCGGTGAACGCCAGCGGCGAGAGCGCGCTCTCGAACGAGATCGCGCTGGCGGCGCCGGCGCCGGTGTGCGGCAACGCCGCCCTCGAGCCGCCCGAGGAGTGCGACGACGGCAACACCGCAAGCGGCGACGGCTGCAGCGCCGGCTGCACGACCGAGCGTGTCCCGGCCTGCGGCGACGCGATCGTCGACCCCGGTGAGCAGTGCGACGACGGCAACGCGGCGGCCGGCGACGGCTGCCGCGCCGACTGCAGCGTCGAGCGCTGCGGCGACACCCGCCTCGATCCGGCCGAGCAGTGCGACGACGGCAACACGGCGCCGGGCGACGGCTGCAGCGCCACCTGTACGATCGAGCGCGTGCCCGCCTGCGGGGACGGCATCCTCGACCCCGGCGAGGCCTGCGACGACGGCAACGCCGCGGCCGGCGACGGCTGCCGCACGAGCTGCACGGTCGAGGCCTGTGGCGACGCGATCCGCGACCCGGGCGAGCAGTGCGACGACGGCAACGCGAGCGCCGGCGACGGCTGCCGCCTGGACTGCACGGCCGAGGCCTGCGGCGACGGCCGGCTCGACCCGGGCGAGCAGTGCGACGACGGCGGCACCAGCGCGGGCGACGGCTGCGACGCCGCCTGCCGGACCGAGCAGGCTCCCGCCTGCGGCGACGGCGTCCCGGACGCCGGCGAGGAGTGCGACGACGGCAACACCACGAGCGGAGACGGCTGCGACGCGCAGTGCCGGGCCGAGCCCACGAGCTCCGTACTGCCGCTCTTCGTGAACGTGGGCGGACCCGACTACACCGATCCCGACGGCCGCACCTGGCTCGCCGACGCCGCCTTCACCGACGGCGGCACGCCCGGCTCGAGCTCGGCGTCGATCAGTGGAACGAATGCCGACCCCATGTACCGCAGCCGCCGCTACGGCACGGCCGGCGGTCCGCCGCTGGTGTTCGAGCTGCCCGTCGGGGAGGAAGGCCTCTACTACCTGCGGCTCCACTTCGCGGAGGTGGGGAGCGAGGTCTCGAGTGCGGGCGAGCGCGTCTTCGACGTGCAGCTCGAAGGCTCGCTGCGGATCGAGGACGTGGACGTGATGGAGCTCGCGGGCAAGCGCCGGGCGCTCACCCGCGAGCGCACGATCTGGGTCAGCGACGGGCTCCTCACCGTCGAGCTCCTGCCCCAGGCCGGCCGCCCGATGCTCTCCGGCGTCGAGCTGCACCGGGCCGAGGAGGCGCCCGCGGTCGTGCCCTCGCCGGCGCCGCCCAAGATCGTGGGCTGCGGCAAGCACTGCCGGTGAATGCGGGCGCTCAGAGCTCGAGGCGTCGCAGCGCCGCGCGCGGGAGGGCGCGGATCGCGAGCAGCACGAGGCGCCAGACCGCCGGCGCATGGACGACCGGCCAGCCGCGGTCGATCGCACGCAGCGCCCGCGCGGCAACCGCGTCGGCATCGGCGGCGAAGGGCGGCTCGGGGAGCCCCGCGGTCATCGCGGTGCGCACGAAGCCCGGCTTCACGCACACGGTGCGCAGGCCCGCGCGCCGGAAGCGCGCGTCGAGGCCCGCGAGGTAGTACGAGAGGCCGGCCTTGGTGGCACCGTAGAGCACGACGCGGCGCCGCGCGCGGTCGCCGGCCACCGAGGAGAAGACGCAGAGCGTGCCGCCGCCGGCGGCCAGCAACCGCAGGCGCGCGGCCTCGCACAGCTCGATCGTGCCGGCGAAGTTGGCGGCGAGCACGCGCGCGCGGAGCGCCGCGTCCTGCTCCAGCACCTCCTGGGTGCCGAAGGCGCCGGCCGTCACCACCACCGCGTCGAGGCCGCCGAGCGCGGCCACGGCGCGGTCGAGAGCGGGCCCGAAGCCGGCCGGCTCGAGGAGGTCGCACGCTCCGACACCGACCGGAGGCGGTGCCCCGTGCGCCTCCAGGTCGAGCGCGCTGCGCGCGAGCGAGGTCGCGTCGCGGCCGAGCAGGAAGAGGCGGTCGCCGCGCGCCGCCAGGCGCCGCGCGAGCGCGCGCCCGATCCCGCCGGTCGCACCGACCAGCACCACCCTCACGCGGGATCCCCGAAGAGCCGCACCGCGAGCGCGCTCGAGAGCCGGCGCTCCGGATCGAAGCGCCGGCGTGCGGCCAGGAACGCCTCGAGCCGTGGCTCCAGGCGCCGGAACGGCGCGGGCCCGGTGAGCTGGTCCTTGGCCAGGTAGATGCGTCCGCCCGCCGCGATCACGACCTCGTCGAGCGCTTCCACGGCGGGGCGCGTGCGCGGGTCGGCGAGCGGGAGGTCGAGGCACACCGTGATGCCGGGCCGCGGGAACGAGAGCAGGCCGCGCCCCTCGCGGCCGAAGTCCTTGATCACGACCAGGTAGCTGCTGGCGCCGGTCCGGGCCAGCACGCGGAACAGCTCGTGCACCGGCTCCGTTCCCGCCTCGCGCGGGATCACGCACTGGTGCTGCGTGAAGCCGTGCCGCCCGTACAGGCGGTTCCAGTTGCCGGCGGCGTCGAGGGGATGGAACGACGCGTAGGGCGACACCGTACGCCGGCCGCTGTGCGTGGCGGCCAGCCGCAGGCGGTTGTGGAGCGCCACGCCGAAGCGCGGCAGCCACGGGAGGTCCAGGGGAACCGACGTATGGCGACCGCGTGCGGGCACCCCCTCCGGCGCCTCGGGCGGCTCCGCGAAGCGCGCGCGGCTCACGACGCCGCGCCCGAGCGCCGCGCCGCGCGCGAGGGCGTCCGCCCAGGCGACGGTGTAGGGCCAGCGGGCGCCGTCGGCGAGCAGTCCCGCAAGGAGGCTCTCGAGATCCGGAAAGACCTCGCGCTCCTCGATCAGCCACGGGCTCGGGATCCGCGCGAGGTCGATCTCGACCTCGAGGATGTGCCCCGTGAGGCCCATGCCGCCGATCGTGGCGCGCAGCAGGTCCTCCTGCTCCGGCGCGCGCACCTCGCGGACCTCGCCGCTCGCAAGCCGCATGCGCAGCGCGCGGACGTGGTCGCCGAAGGAGCCGGCCAGGTGATGGTTCTTGCCGTGCACGTCAGCGGCGACCATTCCGCCGAGCGTCACGAACGCCGTGCCCGGTACGACCGGCACGAGAAGGCGACGCGGCAGCAGGAGCTGATGCAGGCGCAGGAGCGAGATCCCGGCCTCGGCGCGCAGCACGGCGCGCGCCTCGTCGAGCGCGAGCACGCGATCGGCCAAGCGCGAGCCCGCGACGCGGGCGCCCGGGCGCGGCGGCAGTGCGGCGTCCCCGTAGGCGCGCCCGAGTCCGCGGGTCAGGACGGCGTCGCGCGTGATCGCCTCGAGATCCTCGCCCTGCGCGAGGCGCGCGGGGACGCGCACGGCGCGGCCCCAGCCGCTGAGCTCGGTGGTGGCGGGATCGTGCGGGATCGGCTCGGTCCTCGTCGCGCGCCGGAGGCGGTGCGGCGAGCTTAGGTGTCGCCACCGGCGGGATCCACGCCCGCTTGCGCGATCCGCCCGCGGCGCGGGATGCTCCCACCGCCCATGACCGGACCCATCCCGACCCGCATCGTCCCGAGCGTGCGCCCGGCGCCGCTCCCGCCGGCGCGGGTCGAGCGCGAGTTCCGGGCCCTGCTCGACGAGGGCGTCCCGCTGGTCGTGGCCGGCCGGGCGCGCCGCCAGCCCCGCCGGCTCCTTGCGCTCGGATACGCGCCGAAGCACCGGCTCGAGCTCTTCGACACGGTCTTCTACCTGACGAAGCCGCGCCAGAACTACTACCTGCGCTTCTTCGTCGCCTACGTGGTGCAGGCGATCCCGGGCCGGCGGCGGCGCGCCGTCTTCCCGCGCATCTTCTACAAGGACGCGGCGCTGGTGTGGCGCTCGGGCTCGCACGTGGGCCTGATGGACGGCATGTTCTGGATCGGCAAGGGCGACACCTACGTGGTGCTCGACGAGACCACCGAGACCACCTACTCGCGCGAGGAGACCACCGACCTGCCGCTCGAGCTCCAGGGGGCGCTCGAGACCCTGAATCGCCAGCCCGGTCCGATCCCGAACGACGAAGCGGTGCTCGACCTCGTGCTGCGCCGGGTGCCGGTGGGCCGGGTCGAGCCCTATCGCGACTTCACGGCGCCGCGCCGGCGCGCGCAGGCGGACCCGCGCAACCTCGTGCACGGCAGCCGGCCGGTGGCCTGGTTCGCGCGCCCGGGCGACCCGTCGTCGCTGCGCTTCGCGCGCGGCTACGAGCCCGATTTCGACGAGGGCGTCCTCGAGCGCGGCCGCTTCGGGAGCCGCCTCTACGGCGGCAGCGTGCGGCGCTTCCGCATCCTCTCGCGCAACCGGCGCATCCAGTACCTCTTCTTCGCGGCGCCCGAGGTGGCGTGGATCATCCCACCCCAGGCGCTCACCACCGAGCTCTCGAGCTACGGCGTGCGCACCGTCGACGTGCGGGCCGACGACGACCTCTTCGTGCCGGGCCTCGAGTACCACTTCCTCGACGACGGCTGGGACCCGCCCGAGCTCTACAGCCAGATCCCCACCGGCTTCGCCGGGGCCCAGAGTCCGGTCGACGACGCGCGCGCGGACGCCTCGCCGTGGCTCGATCGCCTGCCGGTGATCCAGGAGTTCCGCCGCAAGCTGCTGCGGCGCGGCAGACGAGACGGCCGCGCCCCGCGGCGGGGAGCGCGGCGGGAGCCCTAGTCGAGCAGGCCCGCCATCGCATCCACGACCAGCGACGTCCCGACGGCGAGCTTCACGAGGTCTCCGTCCACCATGCCGTAGCGGTAGCCGGCCTCGAGCGGGGGCAGCCGGCCGAGGAGGTAGGGCGGCACGGCGACGAGCACGACGCCCGGCGGGAGCGGCCGGCCGATCACGTAGCGCTTCTTGGCCTGGCCCGGCGGCAGGCAGCCGTTGTGCTTCTTGGCGAGGCCGGGCGGACAGTGGCCGTGGGCGTACTGCTCCTCCCAGTAGTCGTGCCACCAGCGGCGGTCCGCGTCGGAGAAGCCCCGCCAGTCGCGATCGCCTCCGTCGTGGTCGTCGTGCCACTCGTCGTGGTCGCCGCCGCCCGCGCCGCGCTCGGCCGGCGGGCCCTTGCCCTTCCCCTTGCCCTTGCCCTGGTCCTTCGCGACCGCCGGCAGCGCCGGCACGGCGAGCAGCAGGAGCAGCATGGTCAGGATGCGCTGCATGGGTCGTGCCCCTCCCCGGATCGTCCCGCTGCCCGGGCCATCGGCATCCCGGATCCGCTGCCGTAGCCTAGTGCCCTGTGTCGGAAGTTCGCCTGCATTCGATCGCGGCAACGGGCCGCTCGCAGCGTTGCGCTCCCTCCCCATGGCGACGGCCATGGCTCGGTCGCGCGCCTTGCGAGCGGCCCGTAGCCGCGATCTCGGTGCACACCCAGCCGCCCGCGACGGCTTCGAGACTTCGACGGCGAACTTCCGACACCGGACACTAGCGGGCGCCAGGACGCGAAAGGAGCCGTGATGGGCCTGCTCGACTCGCTGCTCGGGGCCGGCACCGGGCTCGGCGCCGGCGACCGGGCGCCCGCGTTCACGCTCGAGGACCAGGACGGCCGTCCGGTCGCGCTCGCCGACTTCCGGGGCCGGAAGAGCGTCGTCGTCTACTTCTACCCGAAGGACGACACGCCGGGCTGCACCCGGGAGGCGTGTGCGTTCCGAGACCACTACGAGGCCTTCCTCGACGCCGGGGCCGAGGTGCTCGGGATCAGCAGCGACCCGCCGGCCTCGCACGAGCGCTTCGCCGGCAAGCACCGGCTGCCCTTCCGGCTCCTGGCCGATCCGGGCGGAAAGGTGCGCGCAGCCTTCCGCGTGCCGCGGACGGCGGGGCTCCTTCCCGGCCGGGTCACCTACGTGATCGACCGGGAAGGAGTGATCCGCCACGCCTTCAGCTCACAGCTCGCGGCCACCCGCCACGTCGGCGAGGCGCTCGCGGTGCTCCGCGGGCTGTGACCGGCCTCAGGCCCGCGCGCGCCTCCGGGCCGCGGCGGCCGCGAGCCCGAGCGCCACGAGCCCGACGGTCCCCGGCTCGGGGACCGGGAAGGCCGTGAAGCTCACGCTGCGCAGCGCGAAGGCCGTGGCGCCGGTGTTCTCGGCCACCAGCAGCCAGGAGGTCGAGGGCGCGCCGAACGGGCCGTTGAAGGCCTCGTTGCCGCCGCAGAACGAGAAGGCCGCGCAGGTGTCGTTGCCGGCGTGCTGGTAGCTCGCGCCGTTCCAGTACCCCCAGCTCACGTCGTCCGCGTCCTCCATGGCCGCGATCGTGAGCGAGTCGATCTCCACGGGCTGCGAGAACGTGATGCGCAAGGCGTCCTCGCCGATCGGCGCGATCAGGTCGCACTGCGACGCCACCGGCCCGCAGCCGAGCCCGCGCGTGCCGAAGAGCGAGCTTCCGCCCACGTTGACGCCGATGTTCGTGAAGCCGCCGGGCGTGCCGGTCGGGGTCATCGTGTTCTGCGGATTCGTGACGCCGCCGAACCCCTCGGCGGTGGCACTGACCCCCCGTCGGACTGGGTGATCGAGGGCCCCGACTGGTCGGGGAGCGGCTGGTAGTCGATCGTGAGCGCTCCCGCGGGGGCGCCCCAGGCGGTCACGAGGGCGGCTGCAGCAGCGAACCCCAGGACCCGGATTGCGGACATGGACATCCCTCCCTGCTCTCGTGGCGCGCACCGCAGGAGCAGATGGTCCGCCCCCTTCCCACGCAGCTCGCGCGCCGGGCCTCGGAGCAAGATGCACGCCATCTGGAGCGGGAACCTGCTCGTCAACGAGAACGCAAGAAGGGGCGGCAGGTTGCCGGATCGGGCCGCCTCGCGAGACAGGGACCGGCAGCGGATCTGGGTGGAACTCTGATTCCGCGAAAGTGTAACGCGTTTCATATCGGCCGAGCGCCATGCGGACGAGCCCGGATTTGGTGAGGAGGATCGTTGACTTCGATCTTGACCGGCTGGTACAAGGGACGGTTCGCGCAAGCCCGATCGGGTGCTCGGGCCTCTCCTGCTCGCCAGCGACCTCGCTCGCCCGGAGCCCGGGCGTCGAACGAAGGAGCTCCTCCTTGACCCTCCGGCGGACCGTGTTCGCGATCCCGGCCCTCGTCCTGCTGGCCTTCACGGGCCCGGCCGCAGCGGCGCCCAGCTTCGTCGAGTTCGAGAGCGGGCTGGTTCGACCGCTGGCGATGTCGCCCGGCGGGACCCGTCTCTTCGCCGCCAACACGCCGAACAACCGGCTCGAGGTCTACACGATCGACGGCAGCGGCGGCCTCACCCTGGTGGCGACGGTGGCGGTCGGCATGGAGCCGGTCGCGGTGGCGGCCCGCTCCGACACCGAGGTCTGGGTGGTGAACCACCTCTCGGACAGCGTCTCGATCGTGGACGTGAGCACGCTCGCCTCCCCGAAGGTGGTGCGCACCCTCCTGGTCGGCGACGAGCCGCGCGACATCGTCTTCGCGGGCACGACCAAGCGTGCCTTCATCACCACCGCCCATCGCGGCCAGCAGCGCACCAACCCGAGCATCGCGGGCGTGCCCGGGGCGGGGGACCCCCAGCTCACCACGCCCGGCGTGAACCGCGCCGACGTGTGGGTCTTCGATCCGGCCGCGCTCGGCACGGGCTTCGGCGGGACGCCCGTGCGGATCATGACGCTCTTCGGGGACACACCGCGCCCGCTGGCGGTGAGCCCGAGCGGCAACACCGTCTACGCCGGCATCCACTTCTCCGGCAACCAGACGACGGCCGTCTCCGAGGGCAAGGTCTGCGACGGCTTCGGCACCAGCAACTGCACGAGTGGCGACACCGTGACCTCGCCGAACGGCCTCGCCGGCGGCCAGATGCCGGGCGGCCTGCCCGGCCCGACGGCGAACTTCGAGAACATCACGGCACCGGAGGTCGGCCTGATCGTCCAGTACGACAACGGCTCGGGGCAGTGGAAGGACACCCAGGGTCGCAACTGGAGCAACGGCGTCCGCTTCTTCCTGCCCGACCACGACGTGTTCGCGATCGACGCCAACACGCTGGCCCAGACCGCCGACTACGAGCACGTCGGCACGACGCTCTTCAACATGGCCACGAACCCGGTCAACGGGAACCTGTACGTGAGCAACACCGACTCCCAGAACCTGACCCGCTTCGAGGGCCCGGGCGGGGGCGGCAGCACGGTACGGGGCAACCTCGCGCAGGCGCGGATCACCGTGATCACGCCGGGCGGAGTGGTGAAGCCGCGCCACCTGAACCGGCACATCGACTACTCGACGGTACCGGCGCCCTCGGGCGTGAAGGACCACAGCCTCGCCACCCCGGTCGACCTCGTGGTGTCGCCGGACGGCAGCAAGCTCTACGTGGCGGCCTTCGGATCGAGCCGGATCGGCGTCTTCGACACCGCGGACCTCGAGAACGACGCGCTCTGGGACGGCAGCGGCGCCGAGTTCGACCCCGAGGTGGAGAGCGCCAACTACATCGACGTCGGCGGCGGCGGCCCGGCCGGCCTCGCGCTGAACGCGGCCAAACACCGCCTCTACGTGCTGACGCGCTTCGACAACGCGCTCGTCACGGTGAACACCACGACCGGCGCGCAGATCGCGTCGCAGCCGCTCTCCTTCGACCCGGAGCCGGACTCGGTCGTCGAGGGTCGCTTCATGCTCTACGACGCGGTGCGGACCTCCTCGAACGGCGAGGCCTCCTGCTCGAGCTGCCACGTCTTCGGCGATCTCGACCATCTCGCCTGGGACCTCGGCAACCCCGACGACCCCGTCACCCCGAACCCGATCCCGATCAACCTGGGCTTCGCGGCTCCGGGCACCGTGAACGGCGGCGCCGACGTCGACGAGTTCCACCCGATGAAGGGGCCGATGACGACCCAGACCCTGCGCGGCCTCGCGAACAGCGGCGCCATGCACTGGCGCGGCGACCGGGCGAGCGGCTTCTTCGGCCTCGACGACCCCTACGGCGACGGCGACGAGGCCCACTCCTTCGACAACTTCATCGTGGCCTTCGAGGGCCTGGTCGGCTCGGCCGAGCCCCCGACGAACTCGACCCTCCAGGCCGACATGCACAAGTTCACGGCCTTCGCGCTGCAGATCCTGCTGCCGCCGAACCCGGTCCGAAGCCTCGACAACAGCCTCACTACCGACCAGCAGGCAGGGTCCACCTTCTACTCCGGCACCCGCTGCTCCGACGGCTTGTGCTTCAACGGAGTGAACGGCCCGATCGGGTTCAACTGCAACGGCTGCCACACCCTGGACCCGGCCAACGGGTTCTTCGGCACCGGCACGATCGCGAGCTTCGAGAACGAGAACCAGATCGTGAAGATCCCGCACCTGCGGAACCTGTACACGAAGGTCGGGATGTTCGGGATGCCGAACGTCCCCTTCAACAACCCGATCGACAACTCGCACCAGGGCGACCAGGTGCGCGGCTTCGGCTACCTGCACGACGGCAGCACGGACACGCTGTTCCGCTTCTTCCAGGCCACCGTGTTCAACAACGACAGCAACAACAAGGGCTTCGTGAGCGACACGGTGCGCCGCCAGACGGAGCAGTTCATGCTGGCCTTCCCCTCGGACCTGGCGCCCGCCGTCGGGCAGCAGGTCACCGACACCGGCGCCGCGATCGCCGACATCGGAACCCGCATCACGCTGCTCCGGACGCGTGCCGCTGCGGCCTTCACGTCGAAGGTGCTGGGCGGCGTCACGACGGAGTGCGACCTGATCGTGAAGGGCCTCGTCGCCGGCATCCCGCGCGGCTGGCGCTACGACGGCGCCACCTACCAGAGCGACCGCGCCTCGGAAGCCGCCTACACGCAGGGCCAGCTCGACGCGATCGCGGACGGCGGCTCGGCGCTCACCTACACCTGCGTGCCGCCCGGCTCCGGGATCCGCATGGGGATCGACCAGGACCTGGACGGCGTCTTCGACACGGACGAACGCGACGCGAACACGAGCGCGTCGAATCCCGGCAGCCGGCCGAACGCCTGCAACGACGGGATCGACAACGACGGTGACGGGGTCTCGGACCTCGCCGACCCGGGCTGCAAGGATGCCGGCTGGAACGTCGAGAACCCGCAGTGCAGCGACGGGGTCAACAACGACGGCGACGGCCTGGTCGATCTCCTCGACCCCCAGTGCAGCGCTGCGTTCCTGAACTCGGAGCGCGGCGGCAGCTGCGGCCTGGGCGCCGAGCTGGCCTTCCTGCTGCCGCTCTGGGGCGCCTGGAGGGCCCGCCGGCAGCGGCGCTGATCCCCGGGAGAGCGCGCGCGGGTCGGGAGCACGCGCACGGCTTGCACCCCCTCGCGGCGCAGGAGGATCCTGCTGCTCCGAGGAGGGCCGGTGTGGGCGAAACGAGGCTCGACCCCTTCCGCACGGCGGCGCTTCGCCGGATCCTGGCGCGTGCCATGCTGCGGCCCGAGATCGGCCGTGCCGTGGACTTTGCGCGCCCGCCCGGCGAGCCGGCCCTGGTCGGCCCCGACTCCGTCGCCTGGCAGGTGTTCCGCAACCCGGTGGCGCTCCTCGTCGGGGGCATCACCGCGGTGCTCCTGGAGCTCGGCGAGCCACGCGTCCGCACCGGCGTCTGGGAGCACACGAGCTTCCGTACCGATCCGCTCGGCCGCATGGAGCGGACGGGGCTCGCGGCGATGATCACGGTGTATGCCGCCCGCAGCGTTGCCGAGCAGATGATCGCGGGGGTGCGGCGGCTCCACGAGCGGGTGTACGGCGTGACGCCTGCCGGCGTTCCCTACCGCGCAAGCGATCCGGAGCTGCTCGACTGGGTCCAGGCCACCGCGAGCTTCGGCTTCCTCGCGGCCTATCAGGCCTTCGTCCGCCCGCTCGACGCGGCGGCCTGCGATCGCTTCTATGCCGAGGGCCGGGAGGCCGCCCGCCTCTACGGTGCCACCGGAGCACCCACCTCGGAGGCCGAGCTCGAGGCGCTCTTCGCCACGATGCGGCCGAAGCTCGAGCGCTCGGAGATCGTCTTCGAGTTCCTGGCGATCCTCGAACGCACGCCGATCCTTCCGGGCCCGCTCGCCCGCCTCCAGGCACCGCTGATCCGGGCGGCCGTCGACCGGACCCCCGTCTGGGCGCGGGAGCTCCTGGGCCTCGACGAGCCGCGCTGGGAGCTCCACCCCTGGGAGCGGCGCGCGGTGCGCTCGCTCGGGCGCCTCGCCGACCGCTTCGTCATCCCCGGGAGCCCGCCGGCCGAGGCCTGCCGGCGCCTCGGGCTCTCGCCCGGGGTGCTCCTCGCACGCTGAGCCGCCGCTCGCGCGCCTTCAGCCCGCGCCGTCCCGCAGATAGCGCCACCCGGCGGGCAGGAAGAGCAGCCGGTGGCGCGAGCCGAGCCGCTCGGCGTCGCGCGCCTCCCAGCCGGCGTCCCCGGGATAGAGCGAGGCCATGGCGCCGGCGGCCTTCACGATGCGCGGCAGGTAGACGAGCGGGGGCTCGGCCGCCGCCGCGGTGAGCGCCGCGCGCGGCGAGCGATGGGCGGCGAGGACGGTCAGGGTGACGAAGGTGGGCGGCGGGAGCTCGATCTCGCCGGCGCGCTGGAGCTCGAGCGCGCGGGCGGGGGTCGCCCAGCGGTGATCCTGGATCTCGCCTCCGTCGACGCGCACGGGCGCGTCGTCCGCCTCCGCGACGTAGAACCAGGTGGCGAAGCGGCGGGGCTGGCCCTCGGGCGTGGTCCAGTGCGAGAGCGGCACGAGCGCGCCGGGGTCGAGCGCGAGCCCCGCCTCCTCGCGCGCCTCGCGCACCGCGGCGCGGCGCGCGCCGGCCTCGTCGTCGCTCTCGCCGCTCGCGAGGTCGACGCGCCCGCCCGGGAACACCCACGCGCCGCCGTGGAAGGCGAGCTTCGAGCTGCGCCGGAGCAGCAGCACCTCGGGCCCGCCCTCCGCTTCCCGGAGCAGGACGACGGTGGCGGCGGGGAGGATCGGGACGGACGGCGGCATCGCAAGGCTCCCGGAGGGCGCTCAACCGCGCCGCGCGAGCCGCGCCGCCAGCACGCGGTAGCCGAGCAGCAGCGCGAAGAAGAGCACGAGCAGCGCGGCCGCCCGCCAGAACAGGCGGTCCAGCCCGGCACCCGCGGAGAAGCCCTCGAGCTCGGCCGCCAGGCCGCGCAGCTCGACCGCGGCCGTACCGATCGC
Organism: Deltaproteobacteria bacterium; assembly: GCA_035063765.1. Classification (NCBI taxonomy): domain Bacteria; kingdom Pseudomonadati; phylum Myxococcota; class Myxococcia; species Deltaproteobacteria bacterium. The sequence continues at coordinate 11,743 of JAPSFT010000003.1, read as the reverse complement.
GCCGGCCGCCGACTGCCAGTCGCGGACGTCGAAGCCGCGCTCGCCGGGGCCGCGCGGGGTCGGATCGTGGGGCCCCAGGATCTCGCGCCAGGCGGCGCTCGCCTCGCGGAGCTGGGTGGCGGTCTCCTGGAGCGGCCCGGCGATCTCGTGCGCCTGCGCCATCACGGCCGCCGCCTCGCCGATCGTGCCCTGCGACTCCGCGAGCAGCCCGCGCACCTGCTGGTCGAGGGTCGCACGCAGCTCCGCCGGGAGGCGCTCGATCGCGAGCGAGGCCCGTTCGGCGCTGGCGGCGGCCAGCTCGAAGGCCGCGAGGCCCTGGCGCATCGAGCGCAGCTCCTCGACGTCGTAGAGCAGGAGCTCCATCTGGCCGCGCAGCTCCTCGGGAAGCCCCGCCACGACCCGCGAGAAGCGCCGTGCGGTCTGGTTGAAGTCGCGCACGGCGGCGGCCCCCGAGTCGACGCCCTGGAGCGCGCGGAAGGGCGCGAGCGGCAGCGTGATGACCTCGGTGAGGGCGTTGCTGGCCGGCACCGCCCGGGCCGCCTCGCGCGCCCGCACCAGCGAGAACTGCGTGCCCGTGATCGGGAAGCGCTGCGCGAGCGCGTCGACGTCGCGCCCGACCGCCTCGAGCTCGTCCGGGGTGAGGAAGCGCTCGCCGATCGCGAAGGCGTCCTCCTTCAGCGTCTCGGCGGTCGCCACCGCGATCGGCTGCGAGGCGCCGAACAGGTTGCGCCCGTCGCCCGCCGTCAGGTAGCGCTGCATCATCACCGCGATCGTGAGCATGCGCACGTAGCCGGCCCGCGGGTTGGGCTGGAAGGCCGCGTCGTCGATGGCCGGCGCGAGGCGCAGCTTCCAGAGCAGCACGCGGCGGCGCGTGGCGGGGCTGTCGTCGGCGAGCGAGATCTCCTCACCGGCGGTCGTGACCAGCGCCGAGAAGCGGCTCGCGTAGGCGCTCAGCTCGTCGCTCAGCTCCTCCTGCGAGAAGCCGCGCTCGAAGCCGCCGCCGAGGAAGGGCAGGCGGAAGGGGAGCGAGGCGCAGCCCGAGACGAGGGCGGCGGACGCGGCCGCGGCCGCGAAGCGACGGAGGGGACGCGAGGCTTCCATGACCCGCGAGGCTAGCGGGGGGCCAGCCGGTTGTAGATCCAGGCCAGCGACCAGCCGGCGACGCCGCCCGTGAGCGCGCCCCAGCCGAGCCCGACGAAGGCCCCGGCCCAGGTGACCGTGTAGCCCGGGAAGTAGTTCCCGAGCAGGGAGAGGTGCGGGCCGACCGGATCCCCGCCCTGGAGCAGCAGCCAGGCCGTCGCGACGAAGAGCCCGGCGCCGCCGAGCAGCGCGAAGCTGGCAGCCATCACCGACGCGCGTAGCCGCGCCACGTGCGCCGCCAGGAGCTCCGCGTCCGGGTGCCGGCTCACGGCTCCGGTGCTCCCTGCTCGATCGCGTCGAGGCCGGACGCGAGCTCGACCTCGCGCAGGTAGGCCGCGCGGTGCCAGCCGACGACGAGGTTGATCGTGGCGGCCAGCAGCGCGCCCAGCGCGCCGCCCAGCAGCGCGCCCTCGCCGAGCCCGAGCCACGCCCCTTCCCACGCCGGCCGGTAGCCGTACAGGTAGTTCGAGAGCAGCGACAGCACCGGGATCATCTCGTGCTGGCCGCGGAGCAGCGGGATGGCCGTGACCGCGAAGACGCCCGCGCCGACGAGGCAGGCCAGCGCGCCGGCCAGCGCGCGCACGTCGTAGCGTGCGAAGGCGCTGGCCACGGCCTCGCGGGGGTCGAGCGGTGCGGGGGCGAGGCGCTCGCCCGCCCGGGCGGGGGCCGCCTCGTGGTAGTCCTCGTCCACGTTCACGTCCCAGACGTCCTCGGAGCCACCGGCGAGGTTCCGCACCGCGCGCAGCGCCGTCACCATCGAGTGATCCTGGTTGTTGTAGCGATGCTGGCCGTTGCGCCCGACGAGCTGGAGGTTCCCGAGGCCCTTCAGGTGGGAGCGGATGCAGTCGAGCGCGCCGCGGTAGGTCGCGTCGTAGACCGGGTAGGCCTTGGGGACGCGCACCACCACGCCCTCGCGCACCTCGGCCGGGTCGACGAGCCCGAGCGCTGCGCACTCGCGGCGCGCGAGCTCGACGAGCTCGGCGTCGGGGGCGTTCCACAGCTCGTCGCCCTCCTGCACGAAGTACTCGAGCCCGAGCGCCGTCTGCGACGGGTCGGGCACCATCTCGGGGCTCCAGTTCTTGAAGTTCTGGATCCGGCCGACGCGGACCTGCGGCGCGTGGACGTAGATCCAGTTGTCCGGGAAGACCTCCGCGCGCTCCACCACCAGCGCGACGGTCAGGAAGTCGCGGTAGCGGAGCCGGCCGGCCGCCGCCAGCACGTCGGGCGGGGGCGGCGGATCGAGGGCGTGCACCAGCTCGCGCAGCGGCATCGAAGACACGAAGCTCGCGCCCTCGACGCGCTCCACGGCGCCCGCGGCGTCGCGCACCTCGAGCGCCTGCACCCGCTGCCCGTCGTGCAGGATGCGCGTCACGGCGAGGCCCGTGCGCGTCGGCACGCCGTCCGCCTCGAGCCGCTCGCGGCAGCGCTCCCAGAGCATCCCGGGGCCGAGCCGCGGATACTCGAAGCGCTCGATCAGGCTGGTCACGACGGCGCCACCGCCGCGCCGCAGCAGCGCGTTGCGCAGGGCCACCGCAAGGTCGAGGTTCTTGATGCGCTGCGCGGCCCAGTCGGCGCCGATCTCCGCGCACGGCATCCCCCACACCTTCTCGGTGTAGGACTCGAAGAAGACCTCGAACAGGCGCCGGCCGAAGCGGTTCACCACCCACTGCTCGAAGCTGTGCTCCTCCGGGTAGGGGAGCAGCCGCGCGCGCACCCAGCTCGCCACGACGCGCAGCGCCTCGCAGGGGCCGAGCCCGCGCAGCGCGTCGAGCGGGCGCAGGGGATAGTCGAAGAAGCGGTCACCGAAGCGGATCCGTGACAGCCGCGGCCGCACGAGCAGGTCGGGGCCCAGGATCTCGCGCCACAGGGCCGCCACCTCGGGCACCTTCGTGAAGAAGCGATGGCCGCCGAGATCGAAGCGGAAGCCCCGGTGCTCGACCGTGCGCGAGAGGCCGCCCACGACCTCGTCGCGTTCGAGCACGAGCGCCGGGATCCCGAGCCGGCGCGCCTCCCAGCCGGCCGTCAGTCCGGCCGGGCCCGCCCCGATGATCACGCAGCGTTCGCGTTCCGGGGCGCGCGTCACGGGTGCGGCCGACCTCCCAGGCACGGGGCGCCGCGCATCCTAGGGCGGGGCGCCAGCGCGGTCGAGGCGGGTGGAGCAGGCGCGCGGTACGTTGCGGCGGTGGCCGATCCGGAGCTCCCGCGAGAGACCGCGCCCGGGGCCGCTCCGCAGAGCGCTCCCGAAGGCGCTCCCGGGATCCGCTCCGGGCGCGGCCCCGGGATCCGGCCCGAGCTCGACCCCGGGATCCCCGCGCTGGCGGTGGTGATCCCGGCCTACGACGCCTCCCGCTTCCTGCCGCACGCGCTCGCCGCCCTGGCCGGCGCCCGCGTGCCGGTGCTGGTGGTCGACGACGCCTCCCGCGACGACACCGCCGCCTGTGCCGAGGCGCACGGCGCGCGCGTGCTGCGCCTCCCGCACCGGCAGGGACCGGCGGCCGCGCGCAATGCCGGGGCGCAAGCGCTCGCGGCCGAGGTCGTGCTCTTCCTCGACGCCGACTGCGTCGCGCACCCCGCCGTGCCGGCCCGCGTGCGCGCCGCCTTCGCACGTGATCCCGGCCTCGTCGGGCTCTCGGGCTCCTACGACGCCCATCCGCCCGAGCGCAACTTCGCCTCGCTCTACATGAACCTGCGCCATCACCACACCCACCAGATCGCCCCTCCCGACACGCGCTCGTTCTGGGCCGGCTGCGGCGCGGTGCGGCGCGCTGCCTTCCTCGCCGCGGGCGGCTTCGACGCCCGCCGCTTCCCGGCGCCGGCGATCGAGGACATCGAGCTCGCCGTGCGCCTCGGCCGGCACGGCCGGCTGCGCTTCGACCGGGCGCTCCAGGCCACGCACCGGAAGCGCTGGGGCCTCGCCTCGCTCGTCGACACCGAGATCCGGCGCCGCGCGATCCCCTGGGCGCGCCTGGTCGCCGGCTCGCCGGAGGCGCCGCGCGGGCTCAACCTGCGCCCCTCGCAACGCGCCGCCGCGCTGCTGGCGCCCATCGCGCTCGCGGCGCTGCCCGCGCTCGCGTGGGCGCTCGCGCGCGGGCACTCCGGCATGGCAGCGGCGAGCGTCGCGGTGCTCGCCGCGGCGTGGGCGTCGAACGCGTCGCTCTTCGCCTGCTTCGCGCGCCACGGGGGCCCCCGCTTCGCGGCCGCGGCGTTCCTGTTCCACCAGCTCCATCTCGTCTACGCCGGCGCCGCCTTCGCCCTGGCCCTCGCCGCCGAGCGCGGGCGGCTGCGGCGACGGGCAGCGCCCGAGCGTGCCGCCTCAGAGCCTGTGAAGGAATCGGCGACCGAGCAGCGCGCCGTCGCCGGTAGGCCAGATGCAAGGCGCGACGACGAGCCCGATCGAGATCGGGCGAGGAGGAGCAACGCAGCAGATGGCCTGCCGCCGCAAGCGATGCGACCGAGCCGCCTTCTTCACAGGCTCTCAGGGGCGCAGCACGAGGCGCGCCGCGAGGACGGCGGAGAGCGCGAGCGTGAGCCCGGCGAAGGCGAGCGAAGGCCGGCGGCCCCGTAGGAAGACGAAGGCGAGCGCGGCGAGCTGGGCGTCGAGCAGCACGCGCAGGAAGCCCCAGTGCTCGCCCCAGATCCGCATGCGCCACGCGACCGCGAGCCAGCCGAGCGCGGTGAGGGCGGCGAAGCGCAGCGCGAGGCTGCGGGTCGCGCCCGCGGGCGCCGCGGCCGGCCCGCGGGCCGCGCGGCCCGCCTCGACGCCGAGCCAGACCAGCCAGACGAGCGCGATCGTGCCGAGCGAGGACTCGAGCAGGTCGCCCTCGTGGAGCCGGCGCGCGTGGACCGAGAGGCCGCGCGCGAACCAGCCGCCGCGCAGGGTCTCGGCCACCTCCTGCCACGGCCAGTGGCCCCAGTGGCTGCGCAGCGCGAGCTGCCAGGCGGCGGCCGGCGCGAGCGCCGGCACGAGCCACAGCGCGGTCCGCCGGGTCTCCGGACGTGCCAGACACGCCGTCGCGTAGGCAGCCGCTGCCATCACCGCCGTGTCCTTCGCAAGGAGCGCCGCGCCGAGCGCGAAGGGCGCCCAGCGCGGGCGCTCGAGCGCGAGCAGCAGCGCCGCCACCACGCCGGCGGCGGCGAGCGGCTCGCTGAGGTCGCGCCCGAGCCCCATCACGCAGCCGGGCGCGAGCCCGGCCAGCAGCGCCCAGGCCGGCGCCACGCCCGAGCGGGTGCAGAGCGCAGCCATGCAGCCGGTGAGCACGCCGATCGCCAGCAGGTTCACCAGCACGAGCGCGGCCGGGGCGCGTGCCGGATCGCCGAGCGCGAGCAGCCAGGCGAGCCCCGGGAGCAGCACGCGCTGCTGCCGGTAGGCCGGCGCGTCGAGCCGGATCCCGTGGGCGTCGGGCGCCGCCTCGAAGGGATCGAAGGCGAAGCGCAGGTAGAACTGCCCGTCGTAGCCGTTGCCGGGCACCACCCGGACCGGCACGGGCGTCTCGGCGGGGCGCGTGTAGGTGGTCCCCGCGACCGCGAAGCGCGTCCAGTCGCGGCCCCCCGCGGCCCAACGCGCGAGCGCGAACGAGGCGAGCAGCACGATGGCGAGGCAGGCGACACCTATCGGTGTCAATCTTGTCCTTCTCTCGCTCATCGGCCACCACCCGGTGCGGCGCGCGAGGCGGCGAGCTTCCCCAGCGACCCGAGCCACGCCGGCCCGAGGTTGCGCAGGTTCGCGGGAAAGCCGCCCGCCCAGAACCACAGCAGGTGGAGCCACAGCGAGCCCGGGTACACGCGCCCGAACCAGGCCAGGCTCGCCACGTCCTTGCGCGCTGCCCCGACCAGCGCGAGCGCCTCCTCGCGGCTCACGGGCAGCGGCTGCCAGCGCCGGCGCGCGAGCGCTGCCGAGAGCTCCGGGAGCTCCGCCGCGGTCTCGAAGAGCGTCGCGACGAGCGCGAGCACGTGCGCGGCCACCGCCGCCAGGTTCTCGCGCTCGCGGCGCGCGAAGAAGCCCTCCCAGTCGAAGCCCGGGTCGACGGCGCGCAGCAGCAGGTAGAGGTCGAGGAGCTGCTTCAGCTTCACCATGCCCTGGCCGAGATCCTCGAAGGACGCCAGCACGAGCAGCACGAGCGTGTGCTCGTCGGAGAGCGTCGCGACCCGGCGCGCCCCGACCGGCTGCTCGGTCGCGCTGCGCCAGAGCTCGGCCTCGTCGAGCGCGAAGGCGGGCGCGCGGCGCAGCACGTGGTGGAGGTCGATCGCGACGCCCTCGCGCACGAGGGTGCGCGAGTGCAGGTCGTAGGCCTTGGGGGCGAAGCCGAGCCCGCGCAGCAGGCGCAGCGCGCGGCGCCGGTCGCGCCGGCGCACGAGCACGTCGACGTCGTGCTGCGGGCGCCGCTCGAGCCCGCCGTAGAGCCGCTCGGCGAAGACGAAGCCCTTGAGCAGCAGGAGCGGCACACCGGCGGCCGCGCAGGCGGCCCGGACCTCGTCGAAGGCGGCCAGCAGCGTCGTGACGGGAAGGCGCTGGATCGGGCGGCGGCTCGCGAGCGCGTCCACGAGTGCGGCCGGCAGGCGCGCCCGCAAGGCCTCCTCCGGGAGCCGCGCGTGCACGAGCCGGACGAGATGGTGCGCGCGCAGCCGCTCGGCCGCGTCCTCGGCGGACGCTCCGAGCGCGGCGAGCGCCGCGAGCAGGGGCTCGGGCTCGCCGAGGCCCGCGTGCTTCGCGACGCGCGCCAGGGCGGCGACCGGCGCGAGGGTGCTTGCGTCCGCGGCGAACCTGGGTGAAAGCATGGTGCGCCCCCGGCGCCGGACGGGGGCGGCAGCCTATCCCAGGCGATCGCGCCCTTTCAAGACGCGCGGGAGGCCCGTGCTGGTGGAGCCGCTGGTCTCGCCCGGACCCCTGGAGCCGACCGCCCCCTCGCCCGGGAGCGCGGGCCGGGCGATCGTCGACGCCGACGTCGCCGCCGTGCTGGCCGGGATCGGCGCGCGCGCGACCGGAGCGGTCCGCATCACCGGCCTGCCCTCCTCGCGGTCGGACCATGCCGCCTTCCGCGTGACCCTCGACGACGGGCGCGTGGTGAAGACGCGCCGGCTGTCCCGCGCAGGGAAGGCACGCCGCTTCGTCGGGCTCGCGCGCGGGCTCGCATCGGCGCAGCTCGCGCCGATCCTGGCCCACGAGGGCCGGATCTGCGTGGAGGCGTGGGTGGACGGCGTCCCCCTGAGCGCCCTTCCTCCCTGCGCCGAGCGGCTCCGCGCGGCGGCCGACCTGCTCGGCGCGCTCCACGCGACGCGCCGCCTGCAGGGCCGGCGCGTCGCGCGCCGTGGCGCGCCGGCGCGCGTCCTGCAGCGGGCCGAGCGCCAGCTCGGAAGGCTCGCCGCCGCGGCCGTCCTGACGCCTGCCCGGGCGGCGGAGCTCGCGCGCGTGCTGCGGAGCGCGACGCCGGCCCGCGCGCCGATCGGCCTGATCCACGGCGACTTCTGCGCCGAGAACCTGGTCGAGGACGCCCGCGGTCGCCTGGTCGCCGTCGACAACGAGAGCCTGCGGCTCGACTTCCTCGACTTCGACCTCGCGCGCACCTGGGCGCGCTGGCCGATGCCCGATCCGGACTGGGACGCCTTCCTCGCCCGCTACGCCCGCTGGCGGGGAGAGCCCGTCGACGCTGCGGCGGCGCCGTTCTGGCGCGCGGCGGCTATCGTGAAGAGCCTCCATCTGCGGACCGCACGCCGGACGGCCCTCCGCGACGCCCCGCTGCGCCGGCTCGACGAGCTCCTCGCCGGGCTCGGCGCGGGAGCTCAGCCGCTGGCGCGCAGCCGCCCGCGCAGCAGCTCCACGAGATCCCGATAGGGCTGCCCCCGGAGCAGGCCGATCGCAGCGCCGTAGACCGCGGCGCCCGTCGCGACCTGGAGCGCGAGCAGCGCGAGCAGCGGCAGCAACGGGCGCGCCCAGGCGCCGAGCGCGGCCACCGCGAGCACCATCACCACGCCGGCCAGGAACACGCTGCGCAGATGACCCCACACCGCTCCGAGACGGAGCCCCACGAGGCCGCCGGCGAAGACCAGCATCGGCACGCTCGTGAGGACGCTCGCAACGGTGTACCCGATCGCCACCCCGAGCGTGCCCCCGCGCACGCCGGCCACCACCCCGCAGAGCGTCGCCAGGTTCTGGAGCAGGTGCAGGCGCAGGTGCAGGTCCGGCCGGCCCTGCGAGAGGTAGAGGCTGCCGGCCAGGGCGGTCACGCCCTGGAGCAGGCCCGCGATCCCGAGCACCCGGGCGAGCGGCACGGCTTCGCGCCACGGCTCGCCGAACACGCCGACCACGAGCGGCTCGGCGCACGCGACGAGCCCCAGGCAGAGCGGAACCGTGGCGAGTGCGACGGCGCCGGTCGCGCGCAGGTAGAGGCTGCGCACCCGCTCGGGATCGTCCTGGATCAGCACCAGGGTCGGGAACATCGGCCGTGCGACCGCGCGCGCGATCGCGAGCACCGGGAGCCGCATCAGGGTGAACGCACGCGTGTAGAGGCCGAGCGGTCCGCTGCCGAGCAGCTTGCCGATCAGCAGGTCGTCGGCGTGCTGGGTCCAGTAGACGAGGCCGCGCGTGGCGGCGCGATAGCCGCCGAAGCCGAGGAGCTCGACGAGCGCCGCGCGGCGCAGCATCGGACGCGGCCACCAGCCGGCGGCCCACAAGAGGAGCGCGCTCGCGAGCGCCTCGCCGACGAGGAGCTGGATCGCGAGGCTCGCGGCGCCGAAGCCGCGCCAGGCGAGAGCCACGGCGCAGGCACCGCCCCCCACTGCGGCCGCGCACTCGATCATCGTGCTGCTGCGGTAGTCGAGGCGGCGCGCGATCAGCGCCCGCGGCACGGTGCCGAGGCCGCGGAGCAGGACGAGGCCGGCCAGCCAGACGACGAGCGGGCGCAGCTCCGCGGCGCCGTAGAAGCGCGCGATCGCGGGCGCCGCGGCGACGAGGGCCGCGCCGAGCAGGCAGCCGGCGGCGAGCATCGCCCAGAACACCGAGGAGCAGTGCGCCTCGTCGAGCTCGCGGCGCTGGACCAGCGCCTCCTCGAGCCCGAGATCGGCTACCGCGACAAGGAACTGCGTCAGCACGGTGATCATCGCGAGCAGCCCGAACTCGCTGGGGCCGAGCAGCCGGGCGAGCGCCACCCCGAAGGCGAAGCCGATCGCGCGCGCGCCCACCTGCCCCGACACGCTCCAGGCGAGCGCCCGGACCACCCGCTCGCGATAGCCGGTGGGGGCGGGCCCCGGCGCTCTCATCGCAGCCCGAGGATCCGATCGAGCACCGCGGGGCGGCCCGCGATCGTCGCGAGCTCCCACGCGCGCGCCTCGGCGAGCCGCTCGGCCAGCGCCTCGCGCTCGGCGCACAGGGCGTCGAGCGCACTCTCGACCGCCGGGCGATCGAGGGGCGCACGCGACGCCGCGGTGAGCGGCCGGGCGAGGCCGAGCTGCCGGCAGCGCCGGGCCAGCGCCGGTTGATCTCCGAAGAAGGGGTACGAGAGCATCGGCACCTGGTGGTGGATCGCCTCGTGCGTCGAGTTGAGGCCGTGGTGGGTCACGATGAGATCGGCGTCCCGGAGCGCGCCCCACTGGTCGACCCAGGGCTCGGCGCGGACGTTCCGGCGCGCGAGGGCCGGCGCGAGCGTGCCGGCTCCGGGGTGACCGCCGAGCGAGACGAGCAGCTCCGCGTCACGCTCCGCGAAGCTGTCGGCGAGCACCTCCAGTGCGGCACGCGCGAGCGGCGCGTAGTAGCGCCAGATCACCGTCCCGAAGGACACGTAGACGCGGCTCCCGCGCGCCGTCCCCGCGAAGGGCCGCTCGCGCGACGCGGCGTCGCGCTGCGCGGGCGCGAGGCAGCCGAAGAAGGCCACCGGCTCGAGGCGCTGGCGCGCCGCCTCGTCGAGGAACTGCGGCGGCTCGCCGTAGACGTTGAGGCAGGGGCTCAGCCCGTCGGCGAAGGAGAAGGGGCCGGCGTCCGGCAAGCCGTGCGCGTCGCGCAGCCTCGCAACCGCCGCATGACACGCATCCGAGACCGCGACGCGCGGGTCCCTGGCGAGCGCCGCACGCGCCCGTTCGGGATCGAGCGCGTGTCCCGCGCACAGGCTGACCCACGGCACCCCGAGCCGGCGCGCGACGATCGGCGCGACCACCGCGAAGCTGTCGTAGAGCACCAGCGAAGGCGCGAGCGCCGCCACCTGCGCGGTGATCGCGTCTGCGTAGACACCGGCGAAGCTCACGTAGCGGACCGGCACCGGAAGCGATGCATCGTCGGCCGCCGCCAGCGGATGGAGCGCGAAGAGGTCGGCGAAGCGCCCGCCCGACGCCGCGACCTCGGCGGCGAAGCGCGCGTCGGTCAGCACGTGGACGGTCTCGCCGCGCGCAGCGAGGCCCTCGACGACCGGCAGCAGGCGCTGCACGTGCCCGCGCTCGGGCATGCACAACGCGACGACGGGGCCCTTCACCGGCCGTCCGCGCCGAGCGCGCACAGCCCGGCGAGGGCCGTGGCAGCATGCGCCGCGCTGCGACGCAGCCGCACGCGCGCCGTCCCCGCCAGCACCACGATCTCCCAGAACCCGAGCGGACCCGGGTCGGCGGGCGCGCATCCGCGATAGGCGTCGAGGAAGCGCCGCCAGGAGCCGGCCGGCATCGGCCAGCGGCTGCGCGTGCGCGCGAGGTCGATCCCGGCCGGCTGCGGCTCGAGCCACTCGTTGTCGATGACGCGCAGGTCCCCGGCGGCGTCGACGACCATGTTCTCGGGGCAGAAGTCGCGGTGCGCGAGGACCAGCGACACCCGGCCCGGATCGGCGTCGGCGAGCCGCGCCGCGAGGCGCTCGTGCGGGCCGGCCGCCAGGACGCCCGCCTCCGCGAGCCGGGCGAGGTTGCGCGTGGCCTCGTCGCGCCAGCGTCCGGTCGCGACCGTCGCCGCCGGCCCGGGGAGGGGACTCGCGTGGAGCTGCGCCAGGAGCCGGGCGGCCGGCTCGATCCACGCCTCCGGCTCCGCGAGCGGAGCGCCCGCGATCCACTCCTCGAGCAGGACGCGCCCCGCGTGGCCGAGCGCGGGCGGGAAGGCCGCGTTGAGCGCGCGGCGCCGCTCGTGGAGGAGGCGCGCCGCCCCGGCGCTCTCGAGCACGCGCGCCTTGATCGTGCGTCCGTCGTCGAGCTCGATCCACGCCGCGGAGCGACCGCGCTTGACCGGGTCGGGCGGCGAGAGCTCCCCGATCCGGCGGGCGCGCAGCCCATGGCGCGCGAGCGCCGCGTCGATCTCGGGAAGATCCGCCGCCGGTGTCGAACGGAAGGGTGCCAGACGATCGACGTCGCTCACGGGACCGCCGCAGGGTAGCCACGCAAGCGAGCGAAGCGAGCGCGCAGCGAGCCGAAGGCGAGCGAAGTCGATCGGGCCGCCCCCCGCGCCGGCAACCCCGGAAGCGAGCGCGCAGCGAGCCGAAGGCGAGCGAAGTCGATCGGGCCGCCCCCCGCGCCGGCAACCCCGGAAGCGAGCGCGCAGCGAGCCGAAGGCGAGCGAAGTCGATCGGGCCACCCCCGCGCCGGCAACCCCAGAAGCGAGCGCGCAGCGAGCCGAAGGCGAGCGAAGTCGATCGGGCCGCCCCCC